>CAZGYS010000929.1:0-2047 GCA_964530305.1 uncultured Leptospiraceae bacterium | reverse complement strand
AGGAAATCAAGAGCATCATCGACAGTATTCGCGAAGACAATCCGGTGGTCGTGGACGAAGTCTTGCAGGAGAAGAAAATGTCCCTGGGACAAATTCAAGCGGTTCTCCAGAGCTTGCTCAAGGAGAATGTTTCCATTCGCAATATGGTCAAAATTCTCGAAACCATTTCCAATCACGCGGAACGCACTCAGGGCGATCCCTACCTGCTGACCGAAGCGGTGCGTCAGGCTCTTCGCCGCCAAATCGTGGGCGAACTGGTGGACGAAAAGAACATGCTCAACGCCATCACCGTGGAACCGGGTATCGATCGTCGCCTGCGCGATGGTATCCACCGGGATCCGGAAGAAGGTTTCGTCATGGCCCTCAAGCCGGACTTCCAGCTTTCGCTGCGTGACGCGCTGGTGGAGCAGTATCGTTCCGTGCGCGAAGCGGGCGGTCATCCCGTATTCGTGTGTAGCCGCGCCATTCGCGCCGGCATCTTCTATATCCTGGAACGCTTGCGTCCTACCCGGGACTTTACCGTTCTGGCCCATGAGGAAATTCCCGGCGACGTTCAGATCAATAATGTCGGCCAGGTCAGCATGAAGGCACGCCAGGAAGAAGAAGAGGAAGTTCCGGTGGGGTAACGAGCTCCACCGGAAAAAAATCATTGAGTAATCCGGCGTCGTCGGGCATGCTCCTCCTCAGTGAACGCCATGGATAAACCCGTTTCCGATGACGCCGAGTCGGGGCCCATACACTCTCTTCTCGAGCATGCCTCTCTGTTTGCCTTGCCGGTAATGCTGGGGGTGTTGTTCTATATTACCCATGATGCCTTGCATGCGCGGGGCGCGGCCTGGAGCCTCTGGTTTGCCGTTCCGTGTGCGTTGTTGCTGGGCGATTTCTTTACCGGTCTGGTGCACTGGTTTTGCGATACGTATGGAAGTGAAAATACGCCCGTGCTGGGTCGTTCCATCATTTTGCATTTTCGACTCCATCATGTGAATCCGCTGAGCATTCGCGAGCACGGGCTGGTGGCCACGAACGGAAACTCGGCCATCCTGGGCGTCGTCGTCATAACTATCGCGCTGGGAATTACGATTACGTGGGGCAAGGAGTCCGTATTGCTGGCCTGGGGCATGGCCGTCATGACCTTCGCCTCCGTGGTTGCCGGTGCCGCGAATCAAGTCCATAAGTGGGCCCACAGCGAAGACAATGGTCCCGTGATTCGCTTTTTGCAAAAGCATTCCCTGCTGCTCAACGCAAAGCACCACGAAGAACACCACGTATATCCCCACGATCGCAATTACTGCATCAGCCTGGGATGGATGGATTGGCCGCTGGAGAAAATCGATTTCTGGCGTCGGAGCGAGCGGCTTCTTTTAAGGCTGGGCGTGCGACCGGGGATCGACATCTCGGCGCGACGCCCGTCGAACGCGAAGCGTAAGGCGGCCGGATAAGACAGCGTCCGCCCATATTAAATTATTGCAAAAGGGGACATGGAGCGAAAACTAATCCCGAATGTCGTCTTCTGAACAACAACCGGCGTCTCCGGGAATCCTGAACAATAAGCTGTTTCGATTCGCCATGGGCGGCGGCCTGGTGGCGGCCATCAATATCGGCGCGGTCTGGGCTCTGTTGCAGTGGCCTTTACTGGCTTCCAGCGAGGTCGGAAAAAACATCGCCCACATAGCGGGGACGGAATTCGCCCTGTTGTGCAGCTTCCACATTCATAACTACTGGACCTGGCGGAGGCGTTCCGATTCCTACTTGCGCAAGCTCTGGGAGTTTCACGCGGTAACCGGTTTCACCATCGGCCTTCGCATCATTATCTTCTTCGTTCTGAATCGTCTGGGCGTGGACCCGCTGCTGGCCACCATCGCGGGTATAGCCGTCGCGGTTGTTTTGAATTTTCTGGGTTACGACAAAATCGTTTTCAAGAAAGGCAAGCACCAGGACGGGGAGCTCGCCGCGTCGGAGCCGAAGGCCGACCTGAGCCCACCGGAAAAAGACGCTTAATCCTTGCGAGCGATGATGAGCAGGTGCTTGCCGATAAAGGGCGCAAAGA
>CAZGYS010000928.1:0-2053 GCA_964530305.1 uncultured Leptospiraceae bacterium | reverse complement strand
GCGGCGCCGCGTTCCCAGTAGGAGGGCGATTTGGTCGAGCGCTTCGTCGACGTCCGGTTTGCCGGTGGTCAGGGCGCGCGAGACGGGATAGGCCTCGACGGGGCAGGGACTACCGTCCTCAAAGATGGTTTCCGGCGACCAGTCCGTCGTGTAGCGACGGGTCAGCGCGTCATAGGAATAACCGAGCAGTCTCTGGGCCTCGGGGTTCGCGCGGAGAATGGCGCCCGCAGCTGAGACGTGCACGATGCCGCCCGGCATGATCTCGAATATACTGCGATTCAGTTCGACGGCATTGCGCGAAAGCGCCGCGTGTTCGGAGTCTCCGCCGTCCGGAGGTGTATTGCTGGTAGTCGCGCTCGACATGGTTTCGATGCCGAACGTTCGGGCCGTTCGGACTCAGATCGACTCCATACTGAAATCCACCGTCGGATCCGTCAACCCGCCGATAAATCGCCCGCGAATTTAAGACATGATGGATTGGGGCGTTCCTCAGTAACATCACTTAAGAAAACCCTGATGAAATTTCAGAAACTGTTAATAAACATCCACGGACTTAAAACTAACAATTTCGCCGAGCTTGCGTCGGCTTAACTTCTGCGTGACGGCCATGCCTTCGAGAATGAATTCAAGACCCACGGCGAAATCGCCGTCGTCCTTGTCCCACTGTCGATCCCGCATCAGATCGAAGAGCGCGGGAATGGTTTTAAGGATCCCGCGATAGTCGGACTGGGGCATGGTGTCCGAAATTTCAAGCTGACCGGCCGCGAAGATCTGACGGGCGATGCCGTCGAAGGCCGCGTCGTATTTGTCCCCCGGAAAATACTCGGTAAAGACTTCCTTGATGGCCGCGTCGATGATTTTGGTGATTACCTGGTATTCCGTCACGGCTTCATCGCGATAGGGATCCAGTTCAATCTTGCCGGAACTGGACGCGAAGATATTGGCCAGATCGGTGAGGCGCACGACGCCGGGGTCTTCATTGAGCAGGAGCGCGCGCCGCCGCGCGGAGGCCACGCAGGTTTCGTAGTTGGCGATGCTCAGGCGCGCGGAAACGCCGGACTTTTGATTGACCAGCTGATTGGAGCGAGCCTGCAGGGTGATCTCCTCGATGATGTGCTCCATGAATTCGGGAACGCGAACCTCGGGCTTGATGTCCGGGATTTCGCTTTCCTGACGGGTGATGGCAAGACCCGTGTCCCTGCTGCGGGGATAGTGCGTGCGAATTTCGGCGCCGATGCGATCCTTGAGCTGCGTGATGATTTTGCCCGAGCGGGAATAGTCGGCCGGATTGGCCGTGAAACAAACGAAGACGTCCAGGGGAATGCGCAACGGCAGACCGCGAATCTGAATGTCCGACTCCTCCAGAACATTGAACATGGCCACCTGCACCAGGTAATCCAGATCCGGTAGTTCGTTGATGGCGAAAATACCCAGGTTCATGCGGGGCAGGAGGCCGTAGTGAAGCGCGTCCTCGCTGGACAGGGATTGCCCCTCAATGATGCGCGCGGGGTCCAGGTCTCCGATGATGTCGGCGATGCGACTACCCGGCGCCAGTCTTTCGCCATAGCGTTCTTCCCTGTGTATCCAGCGTACCGGCGCGGAATCTCCGGCCGCGAGAATTTCGCGCCCTTTCGTCGTGATGGGATTCAGGGGACTTTCCGGAATGTCCGTGCCTTCGAGTACGGGGATGTATTCATCCAGCAGGCTGGTGAGGGAGCGCATGATGCGCGATTTAGCCTGGCCTTTTTCGCCCAGAATGGCGATGTTGTGACCGGACAAGACCGAGTGAATCAACTGGGGCAGGACCGTGTCGTCGTAGCCGTGAATGCCGGGGAAGACTTTCTCCCGGTTACGAAGTTTTTCCGCCAGGTTCCAGGCCATCTCCTCCTTGATCGAGCGGTGCTTGTAGCCCGAGGATTTGAGTTCGCCGAAAGTCCGGATATTCGTATTAACCATCACACCCAGGTTAATCAGACCAGGCACCGGTGCACTTCTTTTTTTTCCGCCGGCCCATCGGGGACGTGATTGACCCGCGGCACCCGGCCCGGGAAGT
>CAZGYS010000927.1:0-2055 GCA_964530305.1 uncultured Leptospiraceae bacterium | reverse complement strand
CACGTCGGTTTTAACCCGGGAGCTTTATTGGATTTTGTGCTGGGTTGGTTTGGGATTGATATCATGGATGATGATGGGTGAATCAGGGTCTAAAGGTCGAATGGTGAAAGGGGCCAGGGGCTCGTCGGGCGACATTCTTACGATAGGACCATTGGACCCTTCCACCTTTTGACCCTTCCACCGTCTTTCCACTTGACACCCGATCGCTTCGTCCAGAACTGTCCATCCTGTGAGACAGTACGAAATAGTAACTATATACCGCAATTCCGAGCAAGGCCAGCTGGAGACTACCCGCAAGGCTGTTGGTGAATTGCTGGCACGACACAAAGCTGAAGTGGTAAAAGAAGACGAGTGGGGCAATCGCTCTCTCTGGCATGAGACCCGTGATGCGCTCTCCGGCTTCTTTATTCTTGTAACCTGCAAGATGCCGCCTGAAAGCATCAAGGACCTCAAGCACGATCTGGAAATCCAGAACGGGCTCCTGCGGTTCATGGTTAAGCGAGCAGCCTGAAGTGGCCATGGACCTCAATCGAGTTCTCCTGGTCGGTCGCCTGACCAGGGATCCTGAACTCCGGCAGACTAATACGGGAACGTCCTACTGCCGTTTCTCCATCGCCAATAACCGTTCTTATACGGCCAATGGGGAGCGACGGGAAGAGGTCTCTTTCTTTAACTGCGTCGCCTGGGCCAGGCAAGCTGAAATCATCAATCAATACTGCCGACGCGGCAAGCAAGTGGCCATTGACGGTCGCCTGCAGCAGCGTAGCTGGGAAAACCAGGAAGGCAAAAAACAATCCGTGGTCGACGTCGTAGTCGACAACCTGCAGATGCTGGGTCCCGCCGGAGAAGGCGGTGGCGGCGGAGGCGGCTCCTACGGTGGGGGCGGTGGCGGTTCCTATGGCGGAGGCCAGGGCGGCGGCTCTTATGGTGGTGGGGGCAGTGGTTCCTACGGCGGTGGGGGCGGCGGCGGTCAGGGCGGCGGAGATCCCTACGGCGGACCTCCTGCTCAGGATTACGGTCCTCCCCCCGGCGCTGGTGGTCCTCCTCCGAGCGGGGGCGGCGGTTATCAGCCGGACCCGGTGGACGACGACGATATTCCGTTTTAGTTAAGGTCGAAAGGTCGAAGGGTCTAAAGGTTCAAGGGCACATTACAACAGCCCTTGGACCCTTGCACCATTCGACCCTTTGACCATTCATAAAGAATAAACAGGTTAGAAAAAGAAGATGAAAGTAATTCTCCAAAAAAACGTACCCAATCTCGGCGATGCCGGTGAAATCAAGGAAGTCGCCGCCGGATACGCGCGCAACTACCTGCTGCCGCGCAACCTGGTCATCCCCGCTCACGCCGGTTCGGTAAAAGCCGTTCAGCATCAGCAGCAGATGATCCAGCGCAAGCGGGACAAAAACCTGAAGGAAATGGCCGCTCTAGGTGAAAGCCTGAACGGAATCGGTGAACTGGAACTGCAAGTGCGCGTGGGCGCGAAGAACAAGCTCTTCGGTTCGGTCACCAGCATGAACATCTCCAAGGCCCTGCAGGAAAAAGGCTACGGCATCGATAAGCGCAAAATCGAAATCTCCGAGAAGATTCGCGCGCTGGGTAAATACAAGGTTAAGGTTCGCCTGGCCGAGAACATCATCGTTCCGCTGTCCTTGAACATCGTAGCCGACCAGGCCAGCCAGGAAGCCCTGGAAAAAGAAGCCGCTGAAGAGCAAGAGCGTCTGGAGCGGGAAGCCGCCGATGAGCGTGCTCGCGCGGAAGCAGCCGCGGCCGAGGAAGCCGGAGAGGGCTCCGAGGACGCCGGCGAGAACACGGCTGACGACGGAAAAGAAGCAGACGATTCCGCCGGAGAATAAATATCTGGTGAAATATGGAAGCGCCGAGTGATCTTGAAGCGGAACGCCAGGTCATCGGCGCTTTATTGATCCGTCCGGATCTCGTTCTTCCCACCACGTCCGTCGTTTCGGCGGACGACTTCTACTTCGGCGGTCATCGCATCATTTTCGAGGTGCTGGTGACGCTCTTTCATCAGGGCGTTCAAGACCTCGACCCCATTC
>CAZGYS010000926.1:0-2056 GCA_964530305.1 uncultured Leptospiraceae bacterium | reverse complement strand
ATGTTCGTCCAGAACGTATTCGCATTCGATGATGAGTTCGCCTTCGCGATTCAGGAGCAGATACCCGCGTCGGCCGCCGGCGTTCTCCATCACGATCTGCATGAGCTTGCCCAGCAGACCCTCCAGCTTGATTTCACCGGCCAGCGATTGAGAAGCCTTGAGGACCGAGGTCAAGTCCAGCGCGCCGTCCGAGGCCATTTCTCCATTTTCGCCCAGGGCGATGTCCGAAAGGGATGATTTACGCGGGTCGTCCGACCGGCGACGCCCCGGCTCCCGGCGAGCCAGCTCGGGGAAGCGCTCCCGCATGGCGGTCAGTTTCGATTTCGCGCCCCACAGGCGATAATAATCGAAGGAACGTTCCGTGAAACGATTGGCGAACCATTCCCCGTTTTCGCCGCGCCAGAACTCGGCGGCTTTTTCACAAGCCAGCGCCGCGTCCTGGATGAACTCACTTTTCTCCGCTTGATCGGCCGCTTGATTGTACAGGCGCGCCGCGCGATGAGCATGCCCTTGCAGGCGAGCCTGTTCGGCCATGGCCAGCAGGTATTTGTGACGAAAGTTAACCGGCGAATGCTCCTGCCAGACTTTCATCTGCTTGATGTCGGCGGCCATGCGCCGCAAAAGCCCCCTTCGCTTAAGACCGCTCGTCGTATCCGCGACGGCCGCCAGACACAGGGCGTGATAGTAGAAGTGCTCCGCGTAGTGAAAGGCGCCCCGGGCGATTTCCATGATACGGCGGGCTTTTTCGCAGGCTTTCAGGGCCTCTCGATAGTTCCCGTTCAGGTACAGCAATTGCGATTTGAAAAGTAGATACCAGAACTGAATGGAACGCATGCCCTCCCGCTTGAGACCGGCCGCGAACTCCGTCTCGCGAAAATCGCCCTCGTCCATGGAAACAGGAGAAGCCGTTTGCCCCATGAGCGCCAGCGTCGTCTGGCGCATGATGCACAAGCCGCGGTAGGCGTCTTCCTGGCGCGTCTGTCGTAGAAAGGGTAGATACTTTTCATACTCTTCGCGTACATTTTCCAGGGAATCGCCCTGCATGAAGGTATTGATGGGAATATTACTGGCCGCGTAGCCGCCGAAGACCATGTCCCCGTTTTCCAGACCGGCGCGATACGCGCGCTGCAAGTAGGGCATGCTTTCGCGCAGGGGACGAGTCCAAATATTGACCTGGCGCCCCATGGCGAAATTCAATCCACAGCGAGGGCGCCGTTCGTCGTATTTACGCTTCAGTTCCAGGGCCAATCGCCCGAACTCCGCGGAGTCTTGATACTTTCCGAAAACAGCGAGAATCACGGCGTAGGTCATGTAGGAAACCGAGTCGTAACGCGTGGAGCCGTACTTCAGTGAAAGGTTCACCGCTTTCAGGGAGACCAGCGCCAAAAGCTCCTTGCTCTTAAAATACGCCGAGGCGCTCCCGCTCGTGGCCTGGTAGATGATGGCCTGCACCGCCAGGATATCGGGATCACGCGCGGGTGGGCGATCCAGCAACTCGGCAATCCCGCGGTTGCGCAGGCGACGACGCGTTTTCAAAATCTCCATCAGCACCGCGAGCTTACCGGGCCGGGGGTTCAACTTCATGCCGTGCTGGGCCAGCGCCTTGAGAAACAACTTCAGGCTGCGTTCGTGTTGCGCGCGACTCGTATGCAATTGCAATTGCAAAAGATACATGTCGGACAGGTCCTCCCGCGAAGTAGCGTGGCGGGAAATCTCCGAAAACAAATCCTCCGCTTGCTCGGCGGAACCGGTGAGATAGGAGTTCACCGCCCGCTCCATGTGCAGCGACAAAGTCAGGCGATAGTCGCTCTTCCAGGCCGACTCCGGCAACAGTTCGATGCCGATGGCCGCGTGCGCCAGGGCCTGGGCGTAGGCGGAGGAATCCCGCGCGCGACGAGCGGCCAGCATGTTCATTTCCGCTACGCGCAAACGCTCATCCGGGTCCGTCAGCAATTGACGCGCGGCGTTAAAGTGATTCAGGATATCGAACAGCCCTTCCTGGACTTCCTCCCCACCGGAGTGCTTCACGCGATGGCGAGCGATGCTCAAGTGCACC
>CAZGYS010000925.1:0-2061 GCA_964530305.1 uncultured Leptospiraceae bacterium | reverse complement strand
CCCTGACAGGCGAATGGCGATTTTACTGGAAGCGCCTCCTCTCCCCGAGCGATTTCAAGCGTACCGCGAATCCGGTCCCGGACACCGCCGAATCCATCCGCTTCCTGCGCGTTCCCGGCAACTGGTCGGACCTGAAAAAGCCCGGAGCAAGCGGCTCGGACGACACCTTGAGCCCCGACGGTTTCGCCACCCTGCGTCTTCGCGTACGCAATCGCCCCATGACCGGATTGCTGGCCCTGAAACTAACGACCGTGGCGCAGGCCTATCGCGTCTGGGTGGACGACGAACTGATCGTGGAAACGGGGATTGTCTCAACCGATCCCCGCAAGCATCGCCCCGCCTACTTGCCCAGCGTCACGCACTTCAAACCGCCCGGTCCGGAGTTCACCATCACCCTCCAGGTCTCGCTCTATGAACGTTTCGAGGGCGGCGTGGAAGCGGGCATGGTGCTGGGAACGCCCGAGCGCGTGGAGAACATCGGCTACTGGAAGCTGGTCTACGACATGATCCTGCTGGGGGGCTTGCTGATCATGGGCTTCCATCACCTGGGGCACTACCTGCTGCGGCGCAAGGACACCTCGGCGATGTTTCTCAGTTTGTTCGCCTTCATGATTGCCTTTCGCATGTTGCTTTCCGGCGAAACGTTGCTGCTGCGCATTTTCCCCGACATGAACTATTTCGTGTTCGTGCGCGTCGTGTTTCTATCGGCCTTCGTGGCCGCGCCCATGTACATGCTGTTCACCCATACCCTGTACCCCGTGGAACTGCCCAGGCGTTTCATTTACGTCTTCCTGGTCGTGGCCGGTCTGTTCCTCAGTACGGTGTTCATGCCGATTCGCTTCATGATCCTTACGGTGGAGCCCTGGGTGCTGGTATTACTGGGAGGCTTCATCTACATTCTATACGTGCTCATCACGGCGGCATTGAAGGGGCGCAATGGAGCCCGGATTGCGCTCGTGGGGAATCTATTCTTTTTCGTCACCATCCTGCACGACATGCTCTTTGATACGTATCGCCTGGATCGGGTGCTCATGCACCCCCTGGGCCTGTTTATTTTCATCGTTTCCCATTCCTTTCTTTTGTCCGCGCGATACAATCGCGCCATCGTGCGGGCTCAGGGACTTTCACGACGTTTGCTTTCGCTGGACCGGCTCAAGGACGAATTTCTGGCCAACACTTCCCATGAGTTGCGTACACCCCTGCACGGCATGATCGGTCTGGCCGAGTCCCTGCAGGAGGGGACCGCGGGAGAACTACCCGAGGAAGCGCGGCGTTCCCTGGATATGCTGGTCTCAAGCGGTCGGCGCTTGTCCGGCATGGTAAACGACATCCTGGACTTTTCGCGCATGAAGAACCAGGATCTCCAACTAACGCCCCAGTTGGTGGACCTGTCCAGCATGGCCGACGTGGCCCTGCGCCTGTGCGAACCATTACTGGGCAATAAGCCCGTGCGCCTGATCAAGAATATTCCCCGGGACCTGCCTCCGGTGCTGGCCGACGAAAATCGCCTCCAGCAGATCCTGCGCAACCTCCTCAACAACGCGGTCAAGTTCACCCATGAAGGTTTCGTCACCTTGAGCGCGCGACGCGAAGACGGCGACATTCGCATCGCCGTGAGCGATACCGGCATCGGCATTCCCGAGGAAAAACAGGAGAGTATCTTCAACTCCTTCGAACAAGCGGACGAAGAACGGGGCTACGGCGGCACGGGCCTGGGTCTCTCCATTACGAAGCGTCTCGTTGAGATGCATGATTCGCGCCTGGATCTCATCAGCATTCCCGAGCGGGGCTCCCAGTTCTTCTTTTTATTACCGGCGGCTCCCCCCCCGGACACGGACCGGCTCTCGGCCGCGGCTTCCCTGCTTTCGCGCAAGCTGCGTCGTGAAAAACGCAAACGGCGCCGACGGGAAGACCCGGGCGGGCCGGGGGCGGTGCTCAGCCCCGCGGTCGGGTGGCCGCGGGGGAGCCCCCCCGCCGCTACGCCCTCGCAGAGCTCGGGGAGACTCCTCCGGCGCGGTGCGCAAACGAAGGAGCGCTCGGCCGTCGAGGCTCACGCTCGAG
>CAZGYS010000924.1:0-2062 GCA_964530305.1 uncultured Leptospiraceae bacterium | reverse complement strand
CACCTTAAAGAATGCGCGCTTTCCAAAACAGCAACCGGTGCCCGGAACCAGACTCTCAACCCTGGATGAACTCTTCGCCCATGTCCGTTCGCTGGAAAGCAAGAATCCGCGCCTTGCGAATTTGAAGTACAATATTGAATCAAAATTCGAATACAATACGGAAACATCGCCTCAAGAACTCACCGCGACGGCGCGAGCAATGATCAGGGCGATTAAGAGCGCCGGATTGCAAAAACGCGTTACCGTTCAATCCTTCAAACTCGAATATTTAAGTGTAATTCGTAAACTGGCGCCTGAAATCCGAATCTCCGCCCTATTCGTGCCTCGCAATTGGCGCGCGAAACGCCAACCCGACGCGGACGGCGACGCGATACTGGAGAAAACGAAAAAGCTTGGAGCCGAAATCGTATCGCCCCACTATTCGTTTGTCTCGCCTCGGTTCGTACACCGAGCTCATCGCATGGGTATCGCGGTAATACCGTGGACCGTAAATGACGCCGATACGATTCGTCGCATGCTGGAAACGGGCGTCGACGGCGTGATATCCGATTATCCCGACGTCTTATATAAAGTGCACGCGGAGTTTATGGGAGCCCGCAAGTAGTCGGAAAAACAAAACATTCATGCGCATTGTATGCGCGGGTGTCGGCGCGTCATATCGGACGCTTCCGATCCTTGACAAGCTTGCGCACGAACGATCACCCCGTAAGTTCCCGGGAATCCGATGGATGCTCTTCCTTAAGCCATTCGCAATGCTCTTCTTCACCCGGTTCAGGGAGAACCTCGCCGCCCTCCATAACCCATCCGGCCGGCACTTCGAAGAGTGATAAATCGATTGTAGTGACCGGAGCATTCATGATCGCCGCGATTCCTTCGCGGAGGTCTTGCTTCAGAAGGTCGTTCATCTCACCCGTTCGCCCCTTGCGAACATTGCCGAGCACGTTCAAATGGGCGCCCGCTCGAAGGGGAACGCCGTGGGAAAAAACGACCTGCACGAAAGTACGGGGCGCGCCCGTTATGCCGCAATGAATGTCCGTAATCGCCCGCGACAGCTCCAGGCAAAGGGATTCTTCCACCTGGGTTTTACTGGAAAGCGTGTACATGGGCATGCTCTTACTTCCTTCAATTAAAAGTTTACACTCGCGGCGAAATAGCCCCGCGTGAATCGGGAACCGAGCATCCGCGCAAGCAATCGCAGCCGCGTGATACCGCGCATGAGCGGGCGAAAGCGATTCGCGACGACCCGCAAATAATCACGGGCATAGTCCCCGTCCGGCGCATTGAGTATGATCTGGCTTTTGTCGCAACCGGTGATATCCATCCAGAGCGAGCAGAACTCCTTCATGAAAGCGTGACGGCGATGGGTCGCCAGGCCATTGATAACCGGAATCATCACCGCGGAAGCCCTGGACGGCAGCGCGGCCAGAAAGGCCTGCCCCCGGGGTACAATCACCCAGAATGTCGTAACTTTACGGTCTTCGCCGAAATGGCGTTTATACAGGGCATTAACTTCAGACTCGATGCGCTTGATGGAATCCTCCTGAATTTGCCCTTCCTGAATGGTGCTTAGCATGAGAACGCGTTTCTTCATATGGATATCCCCGTGTTCTAAGGCTTCGATGAACCGACGGCGTGCATGCCGACGGCGTGGACCATTTCATCGCGAAGCGAATGAAGGTAGGCGGGATCGTTGGTACTCCTCCAGAGCGTTACGCCCCCCTGATATAGAAGCATCAGCCGTCGCGCGAGAGCTTTGCAATCCGTGTTCGCCTTCAATTGGGAGTTTTCCTTGAGCTTTTCAAAGTATAGCGCGAACAGTTCCGTCATTTCGGTAAGAATAGCGTTAATCCGATCCGCGAAGGGGTTCGAGCCGAACTCCAGTTGAGCACCCATGGAAGTAAACGGGCAGCCGTAGTATCCGTTCGCCTTTACCTGCCGAGTGATCATGCGCATCCAGGCATGAATGAATTCCTTATGGCCCGCGCGGGTTCTTGCTAGATTATCCAACAATTCCAAGGTTTCGCGGCGCTGGCGTTCAAGATAATGAAGACCCAGCTCTTCC
>CAZGYS010000923.1:0-2063 GCA_964530305.1 uncultured Leptospiraceae bacterium | reverse complement strand
TGGGCGCGGGGATTGCGTCGCGCGTTTTCGTAATTGATGCGCGATACCTCGGCCAGGCAATCCATGATGCGCTGTTCGCCCAGCTCGGGTGAGCGCGCGATGATCTCATCCGTCAGGCGACCGAAAATTTTCGGGAACACGAAGCGCACGCCCCTGGCCTCGTTTTCATAGTCGGCGGCCAGGCCCAGGTAATCATTGCAGACGGCCGGATTGACGTTCTTCATGACCTCGACGCCTACCACCAGCGCCAGGTCCAGATCGCCCGCGGCGATTTTGGCTCGAGCCGCGTCCAGCGCCACGGAACCGGAAGCGCAGGCGGCCTCATAGCGGGCGCCCGGCACGCCGTGGAAGGCCTCGTCCACTTCGGTCATGAAGGCGCCCAGATGACCCTGGTTGAGAAATTTCTCGCCCGTAAAATTGCCCACGAAGACCCCGATGCGATTTTCATCCCGCAGACGTCGAATCTCCGCCAGATCCAGGTCCGCTCCCGCCAGGCTTTCCTCGGTCACGGAGCGCAGAAGGTCCGTTAGAGGCTCACCTGCTTCGGACCAGTTGCGGGCAAAGTCGGTCTGGGCCCCGCCCAGTATCCAGGGGTCCTGCTTCTTCATATTACATGCTAATTACAGGGCAAGGAATCTGGGCGCAATCGCCTTTTTTGACCATTCAGGGAAATTGAGACCTGCATTCCGTTACTTTATAACGTCTTGACAGCTTGTCGGCCCAATCGGATTCGAGGGTATGACAGCCGCCGCCGACAACTACCACACCAAGCCCAGCCCCTACATGGAGGGAGCCTTTGCTCCTACCAGCGAAGAACTGACCCTGGAAAACCTGGAAGTCATCGGAGAGCTGCCCCGGGACCTGGAAGGCATGTTCGTCCGCAACAGTCCCAATCCGCGCTATCGCCCTCGGGGCCGCTATCACTGGTTCGACGGGGACGGCATGCTCCACGGGGTCTCCATTCGGGACGGCAAGGCCGAGTATCGCAATCGCTTCGTTCGCACTCGCCACTTTGATCTGGAAGCCGCGCAAAATACCGCCGTGTGGTCCGGTATCCTGGAGCCCATCGACTTTTCCAATCCCGAGGGACCGGACAAAAACACGGCCAATACGGATCTCATCTGGCACGACGGGCGACTGCTGGCCACCTGGTGGCTCGGCGGCGATCCCTATGTAATCAGCGTCCCCAATCTGGAAACCCTGGGCGCCCACACCTACGGCGGCAAGCTGGGCGGGAAGATCGGGGGCATGTCGGCTCACCCCAAGGTGGATGAAAAGACGGGCGAAATGATGTTCATCGACTATTCGCTCTACTCCGAGCCGTACCTGCATTACGGCGTGGTCTCCGCGGACGGCGAACTCAAGCAATTCGAACCCATTGATATTCCCGGCCCCCGCCTCCAGCACGACCTGGCCATCACTGAAAACTATACCATCCTCATGGACCTGCCCATGCTGTGGGATCCGGAGAAGATTCGCGCCGGCAAGCGCAAGGTGGAATTCAATCGCGATATGCCTTCGCGCTTCGGCATCGTGCCCCGTCACGGCGGCAATAATGAAATCCGCTGGTTCGAATCGCCCGCGTGCTATATCTTTCACACCATCAACGCCCATGAGGAAGGCGATGAAGTGGTGTTGCGCGCGTGTCGTATCGAGGATCCCCTGCCCCGCACCCGCAAGGACCTGAACGACCCCAACGTGCCCCGGCTCTTTTTTCTTAAGTTAGTGCCCTATCTGCATGAATGGCGATTCAACATGAAGACCGGCGAAGTCCGCGAAAGGCAACTGGACGATCGCCCCACGGAATTTCCCCGTATCAACAGCCGCGAAACGGCCTACAAGAATCGCTTCAGTTACAATTCGCGCCTGGCCCGCTCGTCGGAAATGCTCTTCGACGCGGTGGTCAAGTATGACCTGGAAACCAACCGGGGCGAAACCCATGAATTCGGTCCGGGCCGCTTCGGCAGTGAGCCGGTCTTCGCGCAACGCATGGACGCGGGCAATGCCCCGGCGGACGAGGACGACGGCTGGGCGGTAAGTCTCGTGCAGGATACGAACTCGGG
>CAZGYS010000922.1:0-2065 GCA_964530305.1 uncultured Leptospiraceae bacterium | reverse complement strand
GACTGGCCAGTTCCACCTTGTAACCGGCGCTGGTGAATTCCAGATAGGGATGGGTTAGTTCCGCCGCCCACACGCCGATGGGCCAGCCGGTTTGCTTCGAAATCGAAGGGTTGGCCAGAATCATGAGTATGCGGCCTTTAGAGGCTTGGCCGTGACCCGCAACTCCGGTCTTTTCCTCGATTTTTTGACTGCCGCAAGCGCTCGCGGCGAACATCGCGCCCGCGAGCAGCGCGGCGGTGCTGATTTTTTTCCAGAACATCAATATTCCTCCCGCGAGGGATGTATTCATTCGGCGGATTCCGCCGCCCTCGCGATGTTATGAATAACACATACTATTCAAAGTGTCAAGTATGCACACTTTAGGTATATACTATCATAAAAGTGAGTTAGGAGGACTGGATTGACCGGCCCCGGGGGAAATAAGATTTTCAGGGAGCAGCCCCTTTTCAGGATGGCTCCATGAGCACAGGAACCATCAATGTTATCGACAAGGGCGAAATCGTCATCGCCGAACTCGATCTAAACGAAAAGAACGTCATCAATTCCAACTTCGTAAGCGAGATGACGCGCATCATGGATGAATACGAGAAGAGCGACGTTATCCGCTCCATGATCATCACGGCCAAAGGTAAATTCTTCTCCAATGGGTTCGATCCGGAAGCCGTGCACGGCGTCACGGCCGACGTGGTGGAAAAGAACGTCGGTGAAGCCTTTCGCCTGCTGCCGCGCTTTTATCGCGCTCCGTACATGACCATTATGGCCATCAACGGCCACTGCATGGGTTACGGCGCCGTGTGGGCCCTCTTTTTTGATTATCGCTTCATGGTGGATCGAGGCGCGCGCATCGGTTATCCGGAGGCGCTGATTGGATTGGCTTTGCCGGTTTCCACCGCGCTTCTGCTCAAGGATCTGGTGGGGACCCGGGCCGCTCGAGATCTGGCCACCTTCGGCATGGGGCAAAAACCCGAGGCCGCCCAGGAGCTGGGACTCATCGACGAGGTCTACAAGGCCGACGAACTCATGGAAAAAAGCGAAAAATTCGCGAGCAAGTTCAACACCATGTCCCGTTCGGGCCTGATTGCCGGCAAAATGTCCATGAAGCATTCCATCAGCGATGAAGTCTTGAAAGCCGCGGTGGAAGAGGATGTCTCAGGCTCCGCCACGATGATACTTTCGCCCGACGGTCAGGAAGGCATGGCCTCCATTATTGAAGGCCGTCGACCGAAGTTCGCCTGAATCGCCACAAACTCCGTTTTCAAACAAGCTACGTTTTCAGATGTGAGGCCGTTAGTTTTTCCGAAACGTCCCACAGCTTCTTCGTCAATGCCGGGTCGGACCACCCGGCATTGACCAGCTTCGCCGGATTGCAGTCATCGAAATAGTGTCCGGAAACCTTCGCCAGTTTCGGATTCGTGGCCACATAGCATTGCGTGGCGGCGCCCTCCGGAACCGACTTCATGAACGACCAGCCCAGGACCACGGCGCCCACGCGCATGTACCAGGGGAGATGACGGCCCAGGTTCGTCTTGATCACGCCGGGATGCAGGGCGTTGGCGGTTACCGAGGAGCCGGGAAAGCGTCGGGCAAATTCAATGGCGAACAAAGCCTGAGCGAGTTTGGATTGGCCGTAGGCGGTAAGCGGTTCGTAGGATTTCTTGCCGTCCAGGTTGTCGAACTCAATGCCCGCCTTCGGCGCGCGACTATGCCAGCCGCTGGAAACGTTCACGATGCGACCCTGGGGCGCGGCTTCCAGTGCGGGCATTAATTTGCGGGTCAGGAGAAAATGGCCCAGGTAGTTGACCATGAATTGCTTTTCCACGCCGTTTACGGTTTGAAGTTCCGGTAAGCCCATGATGCCGGCGTTGCAGATCAGGGCGTCCAGCGGCAACTTCATGGCTTCCACGCTTTTCGCGCAGGCGACGATTGAGTCGAAACTGGTAAGCTCCAGGACGAGCGGCGTGACCTTACCTTTGACGCTTGCGGCGAACTTTTTGGCCTTGGCCATGGTCCGGGCCGCTCCCAGAACGTGAGCGCCGCGCATGGCCACGGCCCGCGTGGTTTCCAG
>CAZGYS010000921.1:0-2070 GCA_964530305.1 uncultured Leptospiraceae bacterium | reverse complement strand
GGTCTCGCTGTCATTGCGAGCCGTGAGGAACATGACGATGATGCCCCGGGTTTCGGGGTACTGCTTGAGCTTTTCACACAGCTCGAAACCGTCCATACCCGGCATCATGATATCCAGCAGGATCAAATCGGGTACGCCGCCCTTGAGGACTTCCAGGGCTTCTTCGCCGCTGCCGGCCGTTCGAACCCCGTAACCCCGCCGGTTCAGCAGGGCCTGCAGAACTTCCCGATTCTCGATATTGTCCTCAACGATGAGGATCTCGCCTTTTGTTTTGCGTGTAGGATTCATCCCGGATGAAAGCGGTTTTTCTCTTTATTTATGAACCGCTCCCGTTATGCACCAGTCCCGGTCACTTGCAAGTCCGATTTTTCCGGACGGCATTATTCTACGCGTTTGTCCAGACTCCTCGGATCGGTTCGGGTGGGTTGCCTGCCCGGGCCCATGCCCCTGATTCAGGCGATTTTGCGCGCCTTTCCGCCGTCGCTCTCATTCTCGCCTCCGCGGGCCGTTTTACATCGGCGCGGACGGACCATGCCCGGGGCGTGGGGGTTCGCGCGGCCATGGGGCCGGCCGGCTCCGAGCTGAAGTTAGTGGAAAAAAAGCTTCACTCATCAACCCGCGTCGCCACGATGGATGCGGAGACGGAACCTGATTCGTGAACGCGCGCGAAAGATGTTTTCTACTGCTTGCGACGGCCCTGCTTTGCTTTCCGGCCTTCGTCGCCGACGCGGAAACCATGCGGCTGGAAAACGACCGCCATGAATACGAGGTCGGTAACTTCATAAGCGTCTATCGGGATCAAGGCGCGTCCCTGGATATCAACGCGATTCGCGCCTTGCCCGCGCGGGATTGGATCAAACCGGAAACGAATCGCCCCAACTACTACATCGGTCCCGACGTGATCTGGTTACGGTTCCGGATCGAAAACGCTTCCGACCTGGTTGAATGGATTTTGTTTTCCGACTACTACCTGTTGACCAGGGTGGATCTCTTCCTGGAACAAGAGAACGGTTCCTTGCGCGTGATACCGGACGGTAAGAAGCGTCTCAAGGCCTTTCGTATAAATTTTCCGAAAGGCCGCGCGGTTCGCGTGTACGTTCGCGTTCAATCGAACATCAGCCGGCTGATTAACTTTAAGCTTTATTCCGTGAGCCGTTACGAGGCGCGGGCCGGGTGGGAATCGGGATTTTACAGCGCGTACTTCGCCATCGTGCTGTGCATGATGACGGTGAATATTTTTCTATTCGCCTTTACGCGTTCGACGACGCCGCTGTTCTACCTGGCGTTTCTGCTGGCCTTCGGAGTCTACCAGGCCGGGTTGGGCGGCTTTCTTCGGGCCGTTCTGTATCCCGAGCATCCCGAACTGGATCTCCAGGTCCTCAACATCACCGGCGCCTTCACGGCCATCGCCATGGCTTTTTTTCTGAAGCACCTGGGGCTGCTGCGAATTCACGCGCCGCGCTGCAATCGCATCCTGGATTTCGTCATCGTCGGTTTCGTGCTCTTTATTTTATACGCGCTCTATCCGGGGCGCAATCCCGTCATTGAATACGCCTTCGAGCGCGTCTTGATTTTAATCCAGGTATTGACCAGTCTGGTGGCCGTAAGCATCGCCCTGCACCGGAAATTTCGCCCCGCTTCGTTTTCCCTGATCGGCGTCGTGGTTCTCTGGCTTTCGTCCATGGGCTTTTTTTTGATGCTGGACGGCGTCCTGCCTCCGCTGGGAATCCTGAACTACTCCATGGCGCTGGGCAATTGCATCGAGATCGTTCTTTTCTTCATGGCCCTGGCTTCGCGCATGCGCTTCCTGCTGGAACAGGCGGGAGAGGGCGGAGCGCGACTTTCCGAGGGCCAGAGGGAGGAAATCTATCGCGAGCGTTTCGAGCAAGCGCACGGAGCCGCGGGGCGAACCGGACGGGCGTCCGGACCCGACCGGCAACGCTACAGCGTTTCGCGCCTGGGCGGCATGGACGTGGAAGCGCTGCGGGTGAAACTCATCGAGTCCATGGAAGCCGAAAAGCTCTTTCGACGTGAGCTGACCCTGGCGGGATTGGCCGAGCATCTGGGCAT
>CAZGYS010000920.1:0-2071 GCA_964530305.1 uncultured Leptospiraceae bacterium | reverse complement strand
AGCCGAACAGGTGGTTTCCGGGCCTGCTTCCGGGGCCGTATCGGCGCGCGCTCCGTTGAGCATCGCGCGAGTGACCACGGGTGCACCGTCGGGCTCTTTTCCCGCGCCTGCCCGGGTGGAGCATTCCCTGCGGGGCATGCGCCATGGCGGCTCTCGGCTTCCCATGGGTGAAAGGCGCTTTTTTGAGTCGCGAATGGGGTATGATTTCAGCAATGTTCGCGTACATACGGGTCCGCAAGCCGAACAGTCCGCGGATGCGATTCAGGCGAAAGCATTTACCACGGGCAATGATATCGTTTTCGGTAAGGGTCAGTATCAACCGGGCACGACGGAAGGGCGTCGACTGCTGGCGCATGAGCTTACGCATACGGTGCAGCAGCGAGGCGGCAGGCGGATTCAGAGGCAACCTCAAGCTAAAAAGACGGAGACTTTTAATCATGCGATAGTTTTACGCGATGGTAGTGTTATTGATTTCGTAAACATTCACACGCAACATGTGAATAAAATTTTTTATCGAACGGCGAGTGGGAAAGAGCATGAGCTGAGCAAAAAGAAAATTAAGCAATTGATTTTCGATCAGCCGCGGTTTGGCGTGAATTTTCTCAAGATAAGCCACAAAAAAATGGGGCTTCGGAATGGAAGACCCTTGAGAATGGTCGACTTTCGAGATCCCAGCGTAATAGGGATGAATGCACCGGAATTTAGAATTGATACCTCTGTTTCTTCAAGCGGTAGAGAAAGCGCAATATCAAACTGGGATTTAGGGTTTATACAAAATGTTACAAAACATCAAACTAAACTGCTCTATCGACTTGAAAAAGGACACGGAAGTATGAGGCCCTTGCCGGCCCTGGATAGCGATAAATTCGCAACCCCACCGTGGACGAAAAACCTTGAGGTCGTTGGCGCTCGAATGGGGGCCGTTACATTAAGTACTCATGATACACCCTGGAGCGCGATTAGCTATGTCCGCGCACCCGGTCTCGCCAATCCAGTTCAACGATACAATCGTAGAACGGAGTTAATTACCTGGCTCGTGGCTCGCCAGCGACAAACTCGGCAAATTCGCTTCTTGAGGCATGTGCGATGGATGGTCGCGTTTGATAGTGACATAGTAATTCAAAATGGAACGTTCAAAGGAAGCAAGTCGTTCTTCAAAACGTACACGAATATTTTGTCAACAGGCCCCGGAGAGGGAAGCTCCGGACCGGTGCTTAAACCACCCCTGGCGAATGACAGCGTTGTTACCGTCTGGAAGCCTCGAAAATAGCAGCGAAAGGCCCCACTTTCATTAATCCAATTATTGGTAATGGGAGCTATGGGCGTTCTGAATGTATTTGTATGTAGGTTCGTGCGCTTTGCGGTGATGCCAGGAAGATATCCGGCCTTTGATCAACTTTCCATGCACCGTTTAATTTTTTTAGAGTTATGGAAGTATTTCTTAACGTCAATTTATCTAAGCGATTTATGCGCATTTTCTCAACGGCTCTTCGGAACCGGAGTTTGACCTTGACGCGGACGAGTTTTCGCGATGGTCGGTCAATGTCCGTTAATGTGAATTTTTCCACAATCAGGCAAGTGAACCTTGTGTTTGGAATAAGTTGCATCCGTGAAGTATGATATTTTTTTCTGAACTTGCTCCACCGCTCTAATCTCTCCTCCCTCGCGCTTGATATTCGCGTGGACTCCCGAAGCTCATCGGGACCGGCTATGCGTTCATGGAACGTATTCAGCAATTCGGTTAAATATTGTTCGGCGAATTTTCGAATACAATGGTCCGTATCGATTGCCGGGGGTGAATCGCATGAGTTTACACGAGGAGATTGCTCCTGCTTGCAGCCTGGGAAGCAGGCGAGTGCGAGAGAATTCAGAGTTATCTGCAAGAGCCATGTCGCTTTGATAATACTCTTTTTCATAAGGTATACAACCGGGGTTGTAATTTTCTGGTCAAACAAAAACGCTCCGGAATGCAGGCGGTTCCGGTGCGTAGTCATCAGCTACCGAATTCGAGACGACTTCATTTGAGTGCCACCAGGTATTTGCGGGGTCCTGCGTGCGATAAATACACTCG
>CAZGYS010000919.1:0-2073 GCA_964530305.1 uncultured Leptospiraceae bacterium | reverse complement strand
GTTCGGCGATTTCCAGGACGCGGACGGTTTTCGTGCGGCCGCCCGGCGCGCCGCCGTTTTGCGATGCGAGGGCTCCATGGGCGATTTGGAATAGTAACCAGTCACCGTGATTTCGACAAGGCCCCTCATGGAAAAATTGCCGTGAAAACCATTGACGACGTGAGCGGCGCGCCTCACATAAGACCATGGCTCAAGTATCAATCAGTGATTCCATCCCCGCCGCCCCCGACAAGGTCTGGGAGGTTGTAGGCGATTTCAACGGCATGGGCCGTTACGTGGCCAATGTAGCCGACAGCAAAATGAAAGGCGAAGGCGTGGGAGCGGTACGCAGCGTGACCATGAAAGACGGCTCGGTGATCGAGGAAAAGCTGGAGAAATTCGATCCGGAAGGCATGGAGTTGAGTTATTCCATCATCCAGGCGCCGCTGCCGGTGAAAAATTACATGTCCACCATGAAAGTTCAGGCGGCGGACGGAGGCTCCACCCTCACCTGGTCCTCCACTTTCGACGCGGACGGCACGACTCCGGAAGCGAAGGCCGAGAAGCTGGTAAAGATCACCTACAACTTCGGCATCAAAGGCATAAAGAAACTCTTCGCCTAAGTTCCATTCGCCTTTCCCTTGTCAAGGCGCGGTGTGAGTAAAGTCGAATCCGGCTAATTCATAAATGGCGTCGAAGCGATACTCGAGGCGCGTCAGGTTTACCGGCGCCGCCGTATTCTTGCGTTGAATCACGCCGATGCCCGAGACGGGTAGAATTTCCAGCTCGGAAGGAAAGATGAGCTTGTTCAAATCGTCGTCGCCGAATAGATTCGTTCGGGGGTCCCGACCTATTCGATATCGCAACGCGGAGACGCGAAACTTAAATTTGTCGAACGCGCGATTCGGTTTACCTTTTTTCGGCTCCGATCCGGAGATAAAGAAACGGGCCACCTCCAGCTCCACCCACAACGAAGAGCGCGCGTCCCGGGCCACGCGACGACAGGAATAGCGCTGGGTCAGACCGCTCATTTCGCTGCCGCATTCCGAGGCAATATCCAATAGTCCCTGCGCGATGGGCTGCTGGGGAGCGAGAGTGGCCGCGTCCAGGGCCACCTCATAGGCCACGTCGTAATTGCGCCGGACGCGCACCAGGGAAGTCCCCAGATTCAAGCGCGTATCCTCCGTCAATTGAAAGCGCTTCTTGAGTTCAAAGCCAAGCTGTAGAAAACGCGTCTTGAAACCGACGCCGTCCTCGCGAAAGGTAAGCGTATTGAACTTGCTCTCGGCGTAAGCGGCGGTCTCCTTCACTTCCTCCTGCTGCAGAAAACTGAACAGGGTCAGCGTGATCCCCAGACGCTCGAAGGTAAGGCGGGGCTTGAAATCCAGCGCAATCGCGTCCCGGCGACGAGGCTCCACCCGCGCGGCCAGGTCCTTAACTTGAAAAACGCTCAAGGGCCCGCCGACACGCTGCAACCAGAGGGTTTCCAGGGGCGTATTGTCGGATGTTCGCTTTTCGTAATCGGTAATGGAAAAGCCGTAGAAGCTGATGGGCAGCTTCAAGTAGATATCGTAATCGTTCTTTTTGTTCCAGCGGCGATGGTAGTTGTATTCGATCGTCCCTCCGTAGTGCGTCGAATACTCGCGGTCAATCACCTGGCTGACGGCGCCGGAAAGAATGAAGTCGAAGGAATGGTGCCGCTGATCCGTCAGGCGCATCATGGGATGCACGCCGATGAAATGCTTATCGCTGGACCGAAAGGGGAACACCTTTTCCACGGCCACGCCCAGACCGGCCAGAAACCCGCGATTGTCCGCGTAGCCCAGAAAATTGAAGGCGGCGCGATTGACTTCGATATTGAAGTTCGTTTCCACTCCCTGGTTGATTTCAACGTTGCGAGGGATGCGGCGATTGCGATAGTTAACGTCGATGTAGTACGGATTCACCAGCGACGTTTCATGTTCCACGAGATCCGTACTGTAGACGGGGCGGAAGAACTTCTTAAAAATAATTCGCCATTCAAACAGGTCCTCCGACGGCAGACCCGCCACCCGGCTTTCGGCCACGCGAAAGCCCGTCAGTATCTTGTGCTGA
>CAZGYS010000918.1:0-2090 GCA_964530305.1 uncultured Leptospiraceae bacterium | reverse complement strand
ACCGATGACGGGGTCCCCGCCGATACCGATACAGGTGGACTGACCGAGGCCTACATTGGTCAACTGACCGACGGCTTCGTAGGTCAGCGTGCCCGAGCGCGAAACCACGCCGATGCTGCCTTCCTTATGAATCATGCCGGGCATGATGCCGATTTTACATTTGCCGGGGCTGATAACGCCGGGACAGTTGGGCCCGATGAGACGGGTTTTGCTGTCCTTGAGCACGGAGTAAACGCGCGCCATGTCCCGCACCGGAATGCCTTCCGTGATGCAAACCACCAGCGGAATTTCGCAACCGATGGCCTCCAGAATCGCGTCCGCCGCGAAGGGAGGCGGAACGAAGATTACGGAGACGTTCGCGCCCTGGTCGCCCATGGCGTCGGAAAGCGTATTGTATACGGGCACGCCGTGCTCGTCTTTTTGGCCGCCTTTCCCGGGGGTAACACCGCCCACGACTTTCGTGCCGTAGTCGATCATCTGCCCGGTATGAAAAGCACCTTCCTTGCCGGTGATGCCCTGAACTACCACTCTCGAATTTTCATCTACCAGTACTGCCATAATTGATTCCTTAACTTATCCTTGTGTCGCTCTTTTTCGCCGCGCGAAAATCAAAGAGACGATTTATTTGATCGCCTCGGCGACTTTCTGAGAACCGTCGTCCAGTTCGTCGGCGACGATGAGTTTCAAGCCCGAGTTGGCGAGAATTTCCTTGGCCTTCTCCGCGTTCGTGCCTTTCAGGCGAACGATGAGCGGTACGGTGATGTCCACCAGCTTGGCCGCCTCGATGATGCCGTTGGCTACCCGGTCACACTGGACGATACCGCCGAAGATGTTTACGAAGATGGCCTTAACATTGGGATCTCCCAGGATGATGCGAAAGCCGTTGGATACGGTTTCAACATTGGCTCCACCGCCCACGTCCAGGAAGTTGGCCGGTTCCGCGCCGGCGAGTTTTACGATGTCCATGGTGGCCATGGCCAGACCGGCGCCGTTCACCATGCAACCGACATTGCCGTCCAGTTTGATGTAATTCAGATTGTACTCGGAAGCCTTGAGCTCCAGGGGATCTTCCTCGGACGTATCACGCATTTCCGCGTTGTCCTTATGGCGATACATTGCGTTGTCGTCGAAGTCCAGCTTGCAGTCGAGGGCCACGACTTCTCCACCCTTGGAGAGAACCAGGGGATTGATCTCCAGCATGGAGCAATCTTCCCCGTCATAACAGTTCCAGAGGTTCAGCAGAAAGGGAACACCCTGCTTCATGCTTTCCTTGGGAACGCCCAGGCTGAACAGAATTTCACGGGCTTGCCAGGGCTGGAGGCCGATGGCCGGTTCAACCGCCAGTTTAACCAGCTTCTCGGGCGTCTTCTCGGCCACTTCCTCGATGTCCATGCCGCCTTCGGTAGAGGTCATGACGATGGGCTTACAGGTTTCCCGGTCCATCAAGATACTTAAATAAAACTCGCGATCGATATCCGTGCCCGCTTCCAGGTAGACGCGATTCACTTTCTTGCCGACGCCGCCGGTCTGATGGGTCACCAGGTAGTTACCCAGAATGTTGCCGGCGTACTCAACCGCCTCGTCCTTGGTCTTCGCGACCTTGACGCCGCCTTCCTGAATTTTCTTGGCGCTGTCCGGATTTTCGCCGTCGTAGACGATGCCTTTACCGCGTCCGCCCGCGTGAACCTGGGACTTCACGGCGACGATGCTCGCGCTTAATTCGTCAAATGCGGGACCGATCTGGTCCGCCTGCTCCACCACTTTGCCGGCCGGAACATTCACGTTATACTTGCGCAAAACCTGCTTGGCCTGATATTCGTGTATTTTCATTGAAACCTCATCATATATAGAAACAATCCATGTCCATAATTCAGACCCTGCTTGAACCTGAAAATAGTTTTTTGCGCGGCTTTGACCGCCGGCGCATCCACGGCGGCCCATGAGCTGGGTAATCGGGGATATTCACGGCTGCCATGAAGAGCTGGAAGACCTGCTCGCGCAAATTCCTTCAAAGGATCGCTTAATTTTCGTAGGCGATTACATTGATCGCGGGCCGGCCTCGGCGGCGGTGGTCCAGCGCTTGCTTCGAG
>CAZGYS010000917.1:0-2098 GCA_964530305.1 uncultured Leptospiraceae bacterium | reverse complement strand
CGCCGCAGGCAGGACGGTGTCACACTCGAGCTCGAGCCCGATCGCCTTTTCGTTCGCGCGTGGACGGACCAGCTGAAGAGCTTCCCGGACGAGGGACAGAAGGTCGCACCTCTCCCTCGTGACGGTGAATTCGCCGGCTTCGATCTTGGACAGATCGAGCACGTCGTTGACCAGAGATAGCAAGTAGTCGGCGTTGGTTCGCAACTGCCGACTCCACGACCCCAGCGTCCCGCTCTTCGAATCCTGGCGAGCGATGAGATCGGCGTAGCCGACGATCGCGGTCATCGGCGTGCGAATCTCGTGACTCATGTTGGCCAGAAATTCACTCTTCATGCTGTTGGCCCTCTCGAGCCCCGCGTTGGCTTCGCTTAATTCCCGAGTTCGTTCCTCGATGGCCTGTTTGAGCGTGCGCGTGTATTCTCTTTGTTGCTGAATGACTTTTTGCGTTTGTTCGTAGGCATCCTGTAGAATTTCCGCGTTTCTTTCGCGGGAAACATTCAACTGTCGCTCCAGTTGTCGAATGCGATGGCGAGCGTTTTCCAGCTCATCATCGTCTCCGCTGATCAATTCCTTGAAAAGATCGTCCATCAGCTTTCGTATAGTTCCCGGGCCTTGCGAATCTCCGCCGGGACGTCCTTGATAAGCACCTTGTATTCTCCCGCCTGTTCGCGCATGTGCGCGGCGAGTTTCGCCGGCAATTGTTCCGGGCGACTGGAAACATCATCGTAACCGAGATTCGCCGAAGTGTACTCCGCCATGCGAAGAATGCCCTGAATGCTCTCCGGTTCGGGATCATGGGCGCGATCGTGATGTCCGCCCAGGGCGTCCGCGATTTCCCCGGGAAGATTCCATTCCTCGGCCAACCGGGTTACGAGTTCGCAATGATTGGTGCCCAGGACCTCGGTTTCACATTCCGTCAGGGTTTTTTCGCCGCGCTCAAACTCTTCCAGGGCTCGGTCCAAATCCTCGGGAGCCAGTTGTGCCTCGATAATGAGTCCTATATCGTGGATGACGCCGGCCAGAAACGTATTTTCACCGCCGCTATTGAAGATGCGCCTGGACATCATCTGGGCAATCACGGACACGACCGCCGAGTGCAGCCAGAGGCCCCGGGCGGAAAGACGCGAACTCTCCCCGGACCCCGGTAGGATCAGGTTTTTCGCCGCGTCGATGGCCACCAGATTGCGCAAGTTCTTCAGACCGGCGAAGACAATCGCCTTGGAAATGCTCTCCACCTTTCGCCCCAGGCCGAAGTAGGCGCTGTTGACCAATCGCAATAAACGCGAAACCAGTACCGGATCCAGCTTCAAGGTTTCCTCGATCTCTCGAATCGTGGAATTTTCGTCTCCGATGAGCCGCATCACCTTGATGGCGACAGGCGGCACCGTCCGAATTTCCTTGAAGCGATTGGCGAAATCAACTCCCGTAGACATACCGGCATCACTCCCCTTCGAATTTCCGGACCGTCCACGCGGCCCATGGAATAGATAAATAGTTCTCCTTCAACCTGGCCAGAACGCAACACAATTCATACAATCGCACGCAATATTCTTGACGATTGTCGGTTTATAATCTTCCATGAGGACGGTTTCATCAGGAGGATCTGAAAATGAAGGGCAAGGTCAAATTCAGCTTTATCGTAGCGTTGTGTCTGAGCGCATCGGCGGCGTGCTCGGGCGACTACACGGTACAACGCTCGACGGTCATCAACGCGCCGGTGAACACGATTTTTGAGAAAGTCAACAACCTGAAAAAGAACGCCGAGTGGTCGCCCTGGATATTGGAAGATCCGACCCTAAAAATCACCTACAATGACATTCCCGCCGGCGTGGGCGCCTCGAGTCGTTTCGTAAGCAAAAAGGAAGACTACGAGGGGGGCATCACCATATCCGAATCCGTCGAGAACAAGAAGATCGTCAACGAGCTGGACTTCAAGGAACGAGGCAAGGCGAAGGCTGTCTTTCTCTTCGAAAAGGAAGGCTCCGGCGTCAAGGTGACCTGGACCATGACCGGTACGGGAGAAGGCGTAATGGGAAAAATGTTCGCGCCGTTCATGGATTCCATGGTCGGTCCTTACTATGAAAGGGGCCTCGCGAAG
>CAZGYS010000916.1:0-2103 GCA_964530305.1 uncultured Leptospiraceae bacterium | reverse complement strand
AGCGGCGCCGGCCGGCGGTCACACCGTGCCGTATTTAATCGCCGATCTGGGACCCGGCAAATTTTTCTGGTAGCCGGTCGATGCGATTTTACGCGCCGACCCGTGACGGCCTGAAGCGCCGCCTCAATCGCTTTCGTCCGGCAGCTTGAAGCGAATTTGTTCCAGCGAAACCGTTTCGGCGATGTCGTCCTTGTAAACGACGTGCACCACCATGTCCTCCTGCTTCCAGGATTTCAGGGCATAGTATTTGCGATCCTTCCACATGGCCTCGACGACGGCTCCGGAGGGGATCTCCGGCCCGCGACTGCCCTCGTTCACCAGGCGACGAGTACCGTCTTCATATAAGACCCGCACGCCCTGATCACTTCGTTCCAGCACACGGGCGCCGTAGTAATAACCGTCGGGCGACCAGTAACCGAAGATATACTCCGCGGGTTTTGAATCAGCCGAGTTCCCTTTGTTTTGCTTTTGGTCCGGATCGCCGCCGCACATGGACAACGTCAGGATCAAGAAAATCGCAATGAAGCCCCTACGGCGGTTTTCGCTCATGTATCGCGCCATGTCCGATTCTCCTTGCCCTCGGTGGGGACGCAAGGAATACCCGTACCATGGGAAAAATCGCATGTTTATTATCAATTCTAAGCCTGATTCTCGTAATCGGAACGGGCTGCAATCACGGCGAGCACGTGCCCGAGAAGGCTCGTTTTCACGGAATGGTTCTCAATCAGATGAAGTACAATCGCTCCCTGGTCAATGAAGTGCTGGCCAAGATCGAAAAGACGGGCCGGGCTGAGGAAATCATCAACTGGAGCCCGCCCACGGGACGCGCCTCCATCGCCTTCCAATTGATGCACATCGCCGCGTCCGACGACATTCTCCTGAGCGAAAACCTGCGTACGACCGCGCCCGTCTCGGCGAAATACATCGACGACTACGCCCGGGGCAAACCGGCGCCTCGCTCCCACCCGAGCCTGAAGGAAATTAAGAAATACCTGGCCGCTACGTCCGCGAAACTGGCGGCCCATGTAAAGACCATGAGCACGGCGGACCTGGACAAGAAACCAACGCTGAAAGCCTGGGGCACGAATTACGAAATGGTTCAGAGCATCATCTTTCATGAGGCTCACCACCAGGGGCAGATGCATATCTCCTGGAACATGTTCAAAGCCGCGAAGGGTCTGAAGTAACGGCCTACCCGGGCGCGAAGCCGAAGTATTTTCAGTCTGGTTTATAAAAGTTGGTTTGACCGGAACGCGAAAGTATAAAAACTATAACCATGAGAAATGCATACTTTTCAAAATTCGGTCCCATCGCGGGCTTGCTTTCGCTCGCCGTCGCCGCGGCGGCTTTTTTTCAGTGCGTGCCCGGAGGGGTCGCGGGCTACGCCAACCTGATCAACCAGACGCCCACGACGAAGAAATACGCGGGCAGCATCGCCCTGACCGCGGTCAATCAACTCAAGTACGACGTGTGCGCGGTGAACATCTACAAAGTCGGCGGCGCTCCCGGACAGTCGGATTCCTACAACATCGATAACTGGATCAAGGGCAGCGTACTCAAGGCCGGCTCTTCGCGCGAATTCCTGGTGAAGCCCGACAAATATTTCATGATGCTCAAGAGCTGCAATGGGAAGCGGGAGGCCTCCAGTTTCGTCACCGTGAACGCCGCGCACAAATTAATCGTGCACGAAATGGACGCCCGCGTGCCGAAGTCCACCGCGAGCGTTCAGTACCTGGCATCGGGCAATATCGTCGGCTACAAGAAATACACGCCGCCGCGCCGCACCTCTTTCACGTCCAAGCGCACATCGCGTAGTTCGTCTTCCAGTCGCCGGAGCTCCGCTTCATCCGCTCCCGCTTCGTATTCCCTTTCCCTGCACAATGGATGTTCGCGGACGGTAAGGATCTTCCGGGGCAAGCAACCTCGTTTCGGCAGCGGCACCACCAGCAGCCTGAGTTCCAATAATACGACTTCCTTTAATGGATTCGCCGGAGAGAAGTTCTGGCTCGTGGATGCGTCCGGAAATGGTTTGTCTTCTTATACCACTCGTTCGGGTTATCAGCGGGTCTCGGTGAACTCCAGTTGCTCCGGATTCTCAGGCTG
>CAZGYS010000915.1:0-2113 GCA_964530305.1 uncultured Leptospiraceae bacterium | reverse complement strand
CTCGTTGGTATTGTCCACCGTCACGATGCCGTAGGTGCCGCCCCGGCACGACTCGCCGACGCGAAAGCCCTCGGGCATGCTGCCCACGGGATGTTCGCGCAGGGACCAGCCGAAGCGTTTGCGGCAGGCCAGATGGGAGAAGGAAGCAAGGGGCCCCATGAAGGCGATGGCCGGCCCTTTCTCCACGGCGATGGAGCCGGACATGATTTCACGATAAATATTTTCCAGGACTTCCACCGGCAGGGGCGCGGAATCCGGATAGAGTTCCCCGGCGATTTTGGCGACGTTGCGGTAGACTTCCCGTTCCCGGTCCGGGCGATACACGGGTGAACCGTCCGCGCGCTTTCTCGCCGCCACCTCGGCTCGCCGCAGAATTATGCGGACAATGTCCCGGTCCGCCTGATCAATTTCGCGCCGGAGCTTGCCCAGTTCCTCTTCGGGTGAATCAGACATGTTAACGGAGCAGGGCGTGGGCGCCGTCAATTTGTCAAGGGGGATAAGGAGGGAAAAGGTCTAATGGTGGAAGGGTCTAACGGTCAAAGGGTGGAAGGGTCCAATGGTCTAAGGGGCAAGGGCCGATAAAGGTAGCTCACCGCCTTTCAACCCTTAAGCCTTTTAACCCTTCGACCTTCCTAATCCAAATCATCGAACTTCAATTCCTTCACGTCTTCCAGGGTCGGCAGATCGGTCAGGGAATTGAGGGAGAAATGGTTCAGGAATTTGCGCGTGGTGACGTACAGCGTGGGGCGACCGGGAACGGGGCGGTACCCCTGGGGCTTAATCAACTTGCGCGAAAGCAGGGTGGCCACATGGCTGCGACTGTTCACGCCGCGGATCTCTTCGATCTCGGGCAATGTCACGGGTTGCTTATAAGAAATAATGGAAAGCGTCTCCAGGGTCGAGCGGGAGAGGGAATCCTTCTTTTGCTCCTGGAAGATGTCCTTGATGTTCGAACTGTAGAGATCGGAGGTCACGAAGCGATAGCCTCCGGCGATCTCACGCAGGAGCAGCCCGCCGTCTCTCTCGGCGTAGTCGTCCACCAGGGAATCGGCCAGGATACGGGTATTGACCCGGTCCAGATTGCACTTGCGAGCCAGCATGGTGACTGACAGGGATTCCGAGGACAAAAACAGCACCGCTTCCAGCAGCCCACGAAAGAACTCCATCTCTTCCTGGCTCAACTCACGGTGAGCGGGGAGGCCGACGTCCTTCGCGGACGCGACCGCCACTTCCATCGTGCCGTCTTCCGCCGGCAGTTCGCTTTCTTCCGTATTTGCGTTTTCCGCGCTCTTCTTACTCATTGCAATGACCGGGTATATAATAATTTTCGTATATGGGACGCGCTGATTTCAATCCCATTCCGCGGTTTGCCTCGAAACAAGGACATTTTTGCCGCGAAATGTTGCAGTACGTCCAATCCCCATGGGATTATGTCGCATTAAGGCGATGCCCATGGGTTTAAAGCAACTCTTTTTTCAGCCCTGCGCGCCGAGCTTCGCGGCGCGGCGGCCGCCGGTGATGGAATGGGACCTGTTACAATCGCGTTAGAAATGAACGAAGAAATGCTTCCGGGAAAAAATTTACTACCATCGCCGAGGGCGATTCCGTTGTCTGTCCATCCGACGTATCTTGCAATTGATACGTATTTTCTATTAAGATCCCACAGGAGATTTGCATGAACAAACTGACGGCACTATCGCTGGCCGCCGTATTCGCTCTGTCTACGGCCGGAATTTTTGCTCAGTCGACCGCGGATGTCGATGTATTCAACCAGTCTAAAAAAGAAGAGCGCAAGAAGCGCAAAGAAGAGCGCAAAAAGAAACGCGCTGAAAAGAAAGCCGCTAAAAAAGCCAAGCGCGCTGAAAAACGCACCAAGCGCATCGCTCGTCTGACCGAGCGTCTGGAAAAACGCAAAGCTAAAATCGCCAAGATCGAAGGTCGCATCGCCAAAGCTAAAGAGATTCTCACGAAGCTCGAAGGCGCTACCGACGAAAAAAGCAAGAAGAAAGCCGAGCGCCTGAAGAAGCGCATTGCTCGCGCGGAAGCTCGTATTGCTAAAAAGAAAGAGCGCACCAAGAAATTGGAAGAGCGTCTGGCAAAGCTGAAAGCAAAA
>CAZGYS010000914.1:0-2124 GCA_964530305.1 uncultured Leptospiraceae bacterium | reverse complement strand
TGCCGGGATCCTTGGAGATTTCCTCCGCCAGGGCCTTGATCTCCACATCGGGATTATGGGCGAGGGCCAGCAATCGGTTAACGATAGCCGGCATGGAAGGCAGGGATTCAATATCCCCGAGCTGTTCATCTATCTGCGCTTTAAATTCCGCCGCGTTCACGATTTTTGCCCTGATAATGTCTCTAGTTGATGAAATTGCCGAATTTTGTGTATTTTTTCCATCGGCAATGGGTGTAATATCTTTATGTCATGCCAATCATCAAAACGCCTGGTTACAATACTCCAGTATCGTTCTTTTTTCCAGTTTTTTAATTATATTTCGAATTAAATCTCCATCCTGGGCAAAATCCACTCACATTCTTGAATTTGGCGCGTCTCTTTTCACCCGTTCACCCGTTCACCCGTTCACCCGTTCACCCGTTCACCCGTTCAAGCTTTATATATGTATTTCTCCTTCCCATTGGCCCGCAGCAGAATGCGGCCGTCGTCCAAATAGACCGTGATGGCTCGCCCTGCTGATCCGCCCACATCTTCGGCGAGCACCGGAATATTCAGTTTCTGAAGGGCTTCTTTGGCCGTTTGCACATTGGCCTGGCCGATGTTTTGCAAAAAGCTGGAGTGAAAGGACTCGAACATGGACGCGCCGCCGAAAATACGGGCGGTAAAGGTGAGTTCGGCACCGTGTTTTTTCAGATCCGTGTGCAGGGCCTGGATGGCGCTGCTGGCGTATTTGCCCTTGTTGACGATCTTGCCGGCCGGTGGTTCCGCCAGCAGCACATGGGCCAGCCCGCCAATCTTGTGTTCCGCGTTGTACAGAACAATCCCGACGCAGGAACCCAGGGTTGTGCGGAGGGCATCGGGGTCCCGCGCCGTCTTCCACTCCGCGACACCGACATGAATCAGATTTCCTTTCAGTATTTCCAGGCTACGTCTCTTATTATTTGTGGTGGAACAGGGGAACCGCGAAAATCCTGGCCACAATGCTATTGCCGGTTCCGGTATTCCGCAAGTAAAAAATAGTAAAGAAGTAATTTCGAAACGCCTCGTCCATGGTTGCACGGCGCGCGGAGCTGTAATTTATAACAAGTTTAACATTCCGCGGTCCCATCCGGACTCGAAGGGAACATAATGAGCAAGTCCACCGCGAAGCCGTCATCGGCGAAAAAAACCAGCGCGAAAGCGCCGCCCCGGGAAATCGGCCCCAGCATTACCGTCAAGATCGGCAAGGTCGAGGTGATGGTCCTGGGCACCGCCCACGTCTCGCGGGAATCCGTCCTGGACGTAGAGGAAAGTTTTGCGTCCATGAAGCCGGACGCGGTGGCCGTGGAACTTTGCGCTCCCCGCTATGAAGCCATGAGCGATCCCGATCGCTGGCGTAAGCTGGATCTCGCGCGCCTGGTGAAGGACAAGAAACTGGGCCTGCTTGCCTCTTCGCTGATCCTTTCGTCCTTTCAGAAAAAAATCGGCGATTCCACCGGAGTCAAACCCGGCGAAGAAATGTTGCGAGCCTCCCAGCTGGCCAATGAGGGCGATGTGAAACTCGTGCTGGCCGATCGCGAAGTGCGTACGACACTTACGCGCGCGTGGAGTCGCGTGGGTTTTTTCAGTAAACTCTGGTTGGCCAGTACTCTGCTGGCGTCCTTGCTGGTAAAAGAAGAAGTCGACGAAGCCGAGATCGAGCGCATGAAGCGCGACGACGTCCTGAGTGATTTGTTTTCGCAGCTACCCCGGCGTTACGACGCCGTAAAACAGGTCATCATCGATGAGCGGGACGCCTACCTGGCCGAGAGTATTTATCGCGCGGCGGAAGAGCTGGAAGCGGACCCCGCTAATAAAAGGAAAAAGAAGCTGAAAATGCTGGCGGTCGTGGGCGCCGGTCACCTGGCGGGAATTCAGCGGCGACTTGAGAACCAGGAACGTTCGGACCTGGACGTCTTGAACGAACAGCCGCCTCGCCGGCGCTTCAAGAACATCGTCTCCTGGCTGGGAGTCTCATTGCTGGCGGCGGGCATGGCCTACTTCCTGCGCGAAAAGGACACGGAAGATATCTGGAAGCTGTTGTATCTCTGGGTGCTTACGCGAAGCATCGGCTCCGGTGTGGGCGCACTGCTGGCTCGGGCCCAT
>CAZGYS010000913.1:0-2134 GCA_964530305.1 uncultured Leptospiraceae bacterium | reverse complement strand
ATTGCCCCAGCTTTCGGGTTGAGGCGTCGGCGAACCGGAAGGAGAGCCGGATAACGAAGCATGATCCGCGCCGGGGCCGATTTCGGGCGCCGGCATTTCCGGACGCTTCTCGGGTGACGCTTGTTTTTCGTGCATCAGGTCCTCAAAAGCTGGAGAACCCGACTATTCACATGGACGATACTAATTCAATAAAAAAACTTAATTATTTAATTATTAAAGTGGATAATTCGTGCATTATCCAAGAGCCTGGTGCCCGTTCAGAACTTCTTGATCGTCAACAGCAAGTACGCGCGCCCATAATAGTCGCGGTCGCGCCTGTCGCGCAGGAAGAAGATCAGGATGTACTGGCGATAGCGTTCCAGGTCCACGGGGATCATTTTGTGACTCAGGTTTTCGGGCGGTTCAAGTTGCACCTGGAAGCCGCCGTCTTGAAGTTCCTGCACCACCGTGGCCGCCATCTGGTTGCCGAACTCCAGCAGCACCGACTCGGCCATGCCCCGCTGGCCCGGATCGACGTGAAACATCTCGGCGATGCGGGGCAGCATCTTGAGTTTCGTATACCCGTCCATGCAGTAATATAGCGTGCCGTTAAGTTCGCCGCTGAAACCGATGGCCGAGCAACTCTCGTAACAAATGCCTTCATTACGCGAAGGGCCGTAGGCCTCCTTCACGGCGTGAATGCGCAGGGTGTTCATCAGATACTCGGGGATGCTGCGCAGGAGCGTAACCACGATCTTTTCATCAAGTAAAGGATCCATCTAACGTACGCTCGCTCCCATAACGGCCTTGTCCGGACGGCGATGCACGCGATAAAAATTCTTGCCCGCGGCCGCCGCCTCTTCCAGTGCCCGCGCCGCGCTCTGAAACCAGTCGGAGGGCGAAAGCGTTTCGCCCTCCAGCAGGGCGTAACCCGCGGAAACCGAAACGTTCTGATGATTGCGCACGTAGTTCAAGTAGTCTACGACGCGTCGCTCCAGGGTCTCGTCGTCCATGGCCGGGCCCAGCACGGCGAAGACGTCCAGCGCAACCCTGTAAAGACGCTCACGATCGGAGAACAACGCTCGTAGAGCCAGGCCCAACGTTCGCATGTGCACCGGATCCCCCGCGCCCTGGAACTGAATTAAGAGCAGACCGCGTTTGCCGGCGATTTCGCTTTGCAGGGAATATTCATGGCGCAAATCGCGATGAAAACTCATACCGGCGTTCAAGGTACTTTCGCCGTCCATGGCCGCCTGTTCGAAGATCTTCGCCTGATACAATTGTTCGCCGAACTTGCGCGTCAGGGCCCACATGGCCGCCAGGTTTTCGCGATTGTAGAGCGAGTTTTCGCCGGTCACATGCACGACGCCCAGTAAGCCCGCGCGACACGGCACCGGCAAATGCAGGGAACGTCCGTCCTCGGCTACGACGCATTGCCCTTCCTGAATTTTCTCAATCACGTCCGCCGGAGGATTTTCGCGGTCAATAAAAGTTCCCGAAACGAAAACATTACCCTGACTCATCAACAGCGGATAGAGGCGATTGCGACGATTGCGCAAATACAACAGGACGCGCGAAGGCGAAAAGCGATCGCCCAGATCGGTCATGAATTCCCGCGCCAGGGACTCGAGATCTCCCATGGCATCGTTCCATCCGCCCTGATCCAGGCGATAGTGCGCGCGGTCGAACAGGGACTTGCCTACGAAAAGCGAACCGGCGCCGCCCCCCGTAAAATCCAAATCGCCTACGCCCGGCGGCGTCGGAACGACATCACTCAAGGACAAATAGCCGGGGAGATTCCAGCGCTCCTGCTCGAACTCCAGGGGAATGGAATCGCCTCGGGCCGAATTTTCTTCAGCCTGCTCCGTAGCCTTTTCAGCTTCGGGCGATTGCTCACGCCGAGCGTCCCGCGCGATTCCCGCCAGGGCCTCCAATCGCACCGCGGGTTCCGGCGGACGTGGCACCGCCATGGATTCTTCATCGCCGGCGGCTTCGCCATGCCATTCGTCCCGCTCGCGCTCTTCCTTGCGGCGGCTGCTGAATCGCAATATTACGAAAACCAGCAGCAACACCGCGCCCAGCACCAACACCAGCAGGGAGCCCGCCAGTTGCAGGTTCCGCTGATTCAGATATTTTGTCGGAGTTCCCATGCCGG
>CAZGYS010000912.1:0-2143 GCA_964530305.1 uncultured Leptospiraceae bacterium | reverse complement strand
CCGGGGTGCATCCAGCGTCCATTGCGAAGCTTGAAGGAATCGCCGCGGCGCCCGCGAAAGTACAACCGGCGACCGCGTTGTTCGACCAGATCTCCGGTGGCAACCCAATCGCCTTCGCGCCGGATAAGTCCGGTTTCACTCCAGTATCCCGCGCAGGCGTTGCGTCCGCGAAAATGAAGCTCGCCGTCGTCCGGTGAAATTCGCGTGGAGCAACCCAGCGGACGTCCCAGGTAGAAAGGCTCCCATTCGCCGGGTCGCCCCAGGCAAATGCCGGGCGCCGCTTCCGTTTGTCCGTAGCCGACGCGCATGTTCGTTCGGCCCAGCAACTCCGCCAGGCCCGTGTCCGCGGGGGCCCCGCCGACGATGCCCGTGAGTTTTCGCAGGGAGGCCATTTCCGGTTCCAGGGTGCCGATGTCTCGAATCAAGGCGGGCACGCAATTCAAGTGCGTCGCCTCCCAGTTGTTGATGAAATGCAGAACTCCGTCCGCGTCGCGTCCATTACCCGGGTCCCGGAAAACCACGCCGCCGATGGTGAGCACGGGCAGCAGTTCCAGAACCAGGCCGAAGGCGTGGTGCCAGGGAAGTACGGAGATCATCTGGACCCCGGCGAAATTTACGTAGCGATGGTGGGTGTCCACGACCCGGGCCAGATTGGTTTCGCTCAGGGCGACGAAGCGGGGTTTCGCCGTACTGCCGGACGTGCGCAAAAGCAGCGCGATGTCCGAGCTTTTTTCCAGGCGAGCCGGACGCCGCGAAACGTCGCCGAAGTCCGGAATCTCGTGGCGCGGAGTATGGACCACATGGGGCGCGTTCGCGGGACCGTCCGTGACAAGCAGGGCGCCGTCCAGCTCTTCCAGCAGCGATTCTTGTTCTTCGCGGCCGGGCGGCAACGGACAAACGCAAATTCGTTCGCACATGGCGCCGATGAGAATCCACAGGAAGGCGGGCGAAGGCGCGACGGAAACAATCAAGCGATCCCCGGCGCCGATTCCCATGCTCCGAAAGAATTTAGTCCAAACCCGGGCGCCGCTCCAGATATTGGCGCCGGAGATGATTCCCGACTCGAAGGCAAATACCGGATCTCCGCTGCCTCGTAGCTTTCCATGGAAACGCCCCTTCCAATTCGAGGGAGGCGAAGAAGAGGCCGAGGACGTCATGGCGAATTCAAGACGACGAAATAAAGAAGGACGAAGAGTTCAGGCCTTGCCGATGGTCTCTTCCACGATGCTCAGGATGGCGCGGGGCGAAAAGGGTTTTGTTATGAAACCGTTTGCTCCCAGTTCCATTGCATTGTCCTTGTCCGCCTGCTGACCCTTGGCGGTAAGAAAGATGATGGCTACGTTTTCGAGTCCGTCCGAAGCTCGAATTTCCCTGGTGGCTTCGAAGCCCGTCTTGATGGGCATCATGATGTCCATGAAGATCAGATCAGGCATGAACGCGCGCGCCTTGTCCACGCCGATAGCACCATTATTGGCGATTTCGGTTTCATAACCGGACTTCTTCAGGACATCATTGAGGATTCTCGCGATGTGAGGCTGGTCTTCGACTATCAGAACCTTCTTCATGGGAGCGGATTGCATACTTCGATCCCGGGAAGCTTGCGTCAAGCATAATGCTTGCATCAACCGGAACGGTCGACGACCATCAGGGTTACATCGTCCTCGAAATAGGGAATGCCTGAAAACTCTTCCACATCCGCCATGATGAGATCAATGAAATCATAACCGGTTTCGTGTCCGCCGTTCAGGATGGTCTCGCGCAATCGGTCTTCGCCGAAGATTTCCGATCCGGGAGATTCGGGATCCCGCATATTGCGACTTTCCAGGATGCCGTCGGTATAAAGCACGAGACGATCGCCCGGTCCGAAATCAATCTCGGTGTCCGTGCTTCGCAATTCGGGAAAAACGCCCAGCATGCGCCCGCGCGAATTCAATTCCAGGATTGTGTCGTCGGATTTGCGATGCAAGTAGGGACTGCAATGGCCGGCACGCGCATACGTCAGGCGATGCTCATGCTTTCGGATTACGCCGTAAAAGATCGTGAGGAAATGTCCGCCGGTTCTATCCTGCAGGCTTTCATTCAGGTGGATCAGGGTTTCGGCCGGAGACGAAATGAAGGGCGCCGTCTGATCGAATTGAAGCTT
>CAZGYS010000911.1:0-2146 GCA_964530305.1 uncultured Leptospiraceae bacterium | reverse complement strand
ATTCACGTCCACATTGGCCAGGGCCGCGGCCGCAAGCACCGCGGCCGAGGAATCGTCCTCCTCGGCCTTACAGCCGCTGAATAGGAGCAGCATGGGCAAGACCAATCGGCCTCCGGTAACCAGTATGCGCTTCGTGGTCCTTTTCATGAAACGAAGATTTATTGCGCGCCCATCGCCCTGTCCAGCACGACCCGGAGGCGGCGCGAAAAAATAGTGGCCTCGGACACGGCGGTTCTGTACTTTGCTCAGCAAGTCCGGCCCCATGGCCGAAATACTCAATACAAGCTGAACAATGAATACCACGGTCAAAAAATTCCAGTCAAGATTTTACACCTCGACCGCGGGCATCCTGCAGCTATCCTCTCGCCTCGACGCTCTACTACTACCGCGTCTATAAATTGTATTCGTTTCCGTCGTTTTAGACATCCAGTCTTGACTCCGGCTTACAGGTCGCGGAGTCGATTCCGGCGCGTATTCGATCCGCGCGATGCGTCGCCGCCGGGACGCGGACACTGAGAGAAAATCATGAAACCAGAAACCACGAAAAAATACCATCGCTTTGAGCCCACCGTGCGCAACGTCAATCGCGCCTGGCCGGATAATTTCATCGAGCAACCGCCCACCTGGTGCAGCGTGGATTTGCGCGACGGCAACCAGGCCCTGGTCACGCCCATGACGCCGGAACGCAAATTGCGCATGTTTCGCCTCTTGACCGAAATCGGATTTCGCGAAATTGAAACCGGTTTTCCCTCCTCGGCTCAGGTGGAATTCGATTTCACCCGCACGCTCATCGAGCAGGGACATATTCCCGCCGACGTAAACATCCAGGTCCTGTGTCAGGCCCGGGAGCACCTCATTCACCGGACCTTCGAGGCCCTCCAGGGCGCCAAACAGGCGATTTTTCACGTCTATAATTCCACCAATGAACTTCAAAGGCGCGTAGTGTTTCGCAAGTCGAAAGACGAGATCAAGGAAATCGCCCTGAAGGCGACGCGACTCATCAAGGAATTGACCGCGAAGACGGACACGGAGATCACCCTCCAGTATTCGCCGGAGAGTTTCTCGGCCACGGAAACCGAATTCGCGCTGGAAGTCTGCGAAGCCGTCATGGACGTCTGGGAGCCCACCTCGGAACGCCCCGTCATCCTTAACCTGCCGGCCACCGTGGAAGTCAGCACGCCCAACATATTCGCCGATCAGGTGGAATGGTTTATTCGCAATTTACGCGAAAGAGACAAGGCGATTGTGAGCATCCATCCCCACAACGACCGGGGCACGGCCGTCGCCGCGGCGGAGTTCGCCATGATGGCGGGCGCGGACAGAATGGAAGGCACGCTCTTCGGCAACGGCGAACGCACGGGCAACGTAGATCTCGTGACGCTGGCCTTGAACATGCATACCCAGGGCGTGGACCCGGGCCTGGACTTTCACGACATCAATCGCGTGCGCGACGTGTATCAGGAAACCACCTTGATGCGCGTACCCGAACGCCAGCCCTACGTGGGCGAACTCGTCTTTACCGCGTTTTCCGGTTCCCACCAGGACGCCATTCGCAAGGGCATGGCCGTGCTCGATCCCTCGGGCGATTGGGAAGTGCCCTACCTGCCCATGGATCCCCGGGCAGGAAGTGCCCTACCTGCCCATGGATCCCCGGGACGTGGGGCGCGATTACCAGGCAATCATTCGCGTAAACTCACAGTCCGGCAAGGGCGGCGCGGCCTACATCCTGGAGGGCCTGGGCTATCGCCTTCCCGACGAGATGCTCCCCGAGTTCGGTCGTTCCGTGCAGAACCGCGCGGAGGTTAAGGGCGACGTGCTCACTCCCGACGAAATTCTTCAGGTCTTCCGGGAGGAATTTCTGTTTCGCGCGGGCGAACTGGAATTCACGGGTTTCTCCGGAACCATGAACGGCGATGAAACCTTCACCGGCAAATTGAAGTTTCGCCGAGGCGGAAGCGAACAAGAAATCGAGGCGGCGGGCAATGGTCCCCTGGACGCCTGCAAGCGGGCTCTTTTTCCGGGTGAAGCCGAGAACGGGAACGGACTGGTGATCCGGGACTACCGCGAACACGCGTTGAGCCCCGGCTCTCACGCCCAGGCCGCGGCTTATGTTCGCGTGGGCCGCGCGGACGGTTCCGAGGCCTGG
>CAZGYS010000910.1:0-2148 GCA_964530305.1 uncultured Leptospiraceae bacterium | reverse complement strand
GGATCTTGATATCGCCGTCCGTAATAACTACACGATTAATTTCCGATTGAACATCACTCATTGTGGGCCTCCCTGAAAGTATCCCATATGTATCATGTTACCGGGGCTCGGAGATTGTATTTAACGGCTAATCGGGAAAAAAACGACGCAGGCGTAAAAAAATCGCCGGGGCGAACGCGGGAGCAGCCATTACATACAAGAAAACGCTACTGCTTGCGGGAAGCCGGCGCCGAAGGCGATTTCGGGCCGGGAGAGTCCGTGCCGCGTTGATTGGCAGGCGGACCCGCGGGTTCACCGGCGGGCTGCCCGGGAGGTCGACTCTTTTCGGCCGGAAGAATTTCAAGCGCTTCGACCTTCAAGACCCCGCGATTGTCCTTTTCACGAAAGATACCGAAGACGCGCAGAACGGTTCCGTCCGTAATCTTCTCGGGGGCTTGACTCGCCGCGGTTTGACGGCGAGAAGGCCAGCTCACGCGAATGGGGGCCTCAGGGAAATTCGTGCGCATCAATTTGAACTCCAGTCCCTTTTCTCCTCGGCGCACGTCATCGGCCACGCCGGTCCAGATCACCTGCGCGCCGCGAAACAAATACGGCTCCTGATGCACGGCCTTGATCTCCACCGGGTCCAGGAACTTTTCCCTTTGCACGTCCGGAATGACGTCCCGCAAGAGCAGCGCGCGTTCCTTGATTTCAAAACCGGCATTGGATAGTTCGATTTTACCCAGCAGGTAGCGCGCCTGATTGACGGCCCCGCGGACGATCATCGCCCGGGCACGCTTGAACTCCTTCAGGGCCGCGTCTCGATCCTCATAGATGAAACGCGGCGGCGCATCGCCGAATTGTTCCCGGGGAATAACCGTACCTCGAGCGGGGACGTCGGGCAAATCGCCTCGGCCGGGAAAGCTCGCCTTGCCGCCCCGAAAACGCGCGAACATGTCGGCCATGCCGGGCGCATAGGCAAACAGTAATCCCATGCCCACGCCCGCCAGCACGATGATCCCCAGGGCGATACCCACGCCGCGAAGGGGAAAACTCTTTGCCCCGGCTCGGGACTTTCCGGGCGAACCCGTCGGCGTTCCCGACACGGCGGCTGCCGGCGGCACGTTCTTTTTTGCTCGGGCGCGCAGGGGTACATAGTGCACGAAGTTCGCGGGGTCGCTGATTTCGCGAAAGACGCGGTCTTCGCCTTCTTTTAGTTTTTCGATCAACTCGTCGGCCAGGGTGCGCGAGGGATCCAGTTGTAAAATCCGAGTATAGTCCAGGAGAGCTTCGCGGAAGTTGCGGCTGTGGAGTCGCAAATAGGCCTGGAGATAGAGAAAGTCCGGGCCCTGGTCGGTGAGTTGACCGTGTTCCCGCACCCAATCGCCCGCCTGGTGCACGTGCCCCAGACCGAACAGGGCGCACGCCGCTAGAAAATAGATCTCGGCGGGAGCATCGCCGGCGGCGCGCTGTTTTTCGCACAGGCGATAGGCTTCCTTGTAACGCCCCTGGTCCAGGGCATCGCGAATTTCGCGGCTGGTTCGCGCCATATTCCGGTCCGACAATTACGCTTCGCGCAGCTTTCGCGCCAGCCCGTGCAGACTGAGTCGATACCCGTCCACGCCGAATCCGACCACCACGCCGGCCGCGTCCGCGCTCAAGTAGGAATGGCGACGAAACTCCTCGCGGCGATAAACATTGGAGATGTGAATTTCGATATAGGGCAACCCCACTCCAGCCAGCGCGTCTCGCAACCCGATGGAAGTGTGGGTGTAGGAGGCGGCATTGATGATGATGCCCTGGATGCCCTTGCCGGGGGCCGCCTGAACGGCGTCGATGAGTTCGCCCTCGTGATTGGATTGCAAAAATTCCAGCTCGACGCCCAGAGTCCGACCCTCTTTTTCCAGGTCCGCGTGCACGTCGTCGAGGGTGAAGGAACCGTAGACCTCCGGCTCCCGGGTGCCCAGCAAGTTCAGGTTCGGGCCCTGCAGGACCAGGATTTTCAGCGTCGGTTCGGCCATTTATGTTTTAGATTCTTTGTCGGCCGCCGGGTCAAGGATTAATAGACGGGTGAACGGGTGAACGGGTGAACGGGTGAACGGGTGAACGGGTGAACGGGTGAACGGGTGAACGGGTGAACGGGTGAACGGGTGAACGTTAGAGAGGCAG
>CAZGYS010000909.1:0-2150 GCA_964530305.1 uncultured Leptospiraceae bacterium | reverse complement strand
TTTTCACCTTCGGGTTGTCATCAACTTTCCGGAACTTAATCGCATTGGAAATCAAGGTAGTCAGGATTTGCTTGAGTCGTCCCGCGTCGCACTGGGCGAACAGATCGGTTTCCAGCTCGACGCAATTCAATTCGATGCCCTTGGGCGTGGCCCGGGGTCGCATGAGGGCCGTTGCCTCCTCCAGGACCGGACCCAGGGAAACCTCGGTGTTTTCGAACTCGACTTCGCCCGCGCGCAACAAAGTGAAGTCCAGCAGGTTATTGATCATCTGAAGTAGATATTTACCGTTGCGATTTATCTTCTCGACGTGGCTGAGATTTTTCTCGGTCAAATTCCCTTCGCGATTGCGGGCCAGCAGATCCGAGAAACCGATCACCGAGTTCAGGGGCGTGCGCAATTCATGGGACATGTTGGCCAGGAATTCCTGCTTGAGGCGATCGGCCTCCTCCAGCTCTCGGTTCATTTCGGTCAGACGCGCGCGGGATTCCTTCAGTTCTTCGTTTCGCCGTACCGCCCGGCGATTGGCCATCTCCATGCCCGTTTGAACGCTCAACAGGGAGTAAACCAGGCCCACGTGCAGAGCATAAAGTTCCCCGGCCGATTCCAGGCTTTCCCGGCGCGGGGCATCATGAGCGTCCAGCGCGAAAATCAAGGATCCGATCACGCGCTCATTATTGGAAAGCGGCAGTATTAAGATCAACGGCGGCTGGTCCCGATACAGCCATTGTTCGAAATTATTACGGTCTCCGGCGGGGGCGTCCTGCTCCCACAGCCAGGTGGGGCGACCGGAGGTCATGGATTCGTACAATACGTGTTTCGTCGGCGGAAACTCCCGGGTTAGATCCGTCCTTTGTGCGTCGTTTTCGCGCGCGGCCTGCAGATAGATCAGATCGAAGTCCGAGAGTAAAATGGCGCAGACTCGGCGCGCGGGAATCAGGGTTCTGGAATTCGCGCAGACGAGATCCCAGAACGCCGCCAGATCGCGGCTGCCCGCGAAGGTCAGAACGGCTTCGCGGAGGCGTTGCAGCTCCGGAAAATCCGTCATGAATTACCGTAGACGGGTAGGGCCGCGCCGCTGGTGGAAGCCGAGGCTTCGCTTGCCAGAAAGAGAATCACATTGGCCAGGTTTTCGGGAGACACCCAGGCGCTGAAATCCGCGTCGGGCATGCCCGCGCGATTGGGCGGCGTATCTATGATGCTCGGTAAAACGGCATTGGCGTTGATGTTGAATTCCAGCCCCTCCGCCGCAAGAGCCTGCGTAAAGTTGATCACGCCCGCCTTGGAAGCCGAGTACGCGGCGATGCCGGGCTCTCCGCGCAGACCCGGGCGCGCGGCCACGTTCACGATGCGGCCGTACTTCTGTCTTTGCATAATGGGGAAGACGCTCTTGCCGCACAGGAACACGGTCTTCAGATTTAAATTCATCATGAAGTCCCATTGCTCCTCGGTTGTCTCGGCGATGGGCACTCCGCCCAGATAGCCGCCCGCGAGATTCACCAGCACGTCGATCTTGCCGTAGCGCCCCACGACGTCCTGCGTCATGGCGACGATGCTTTTCTCACTCATCAAATCCGTTGTTATGCAATCCAGAGTATCCCGGGGGGAGCTGTCCGCCAGCTCCTTCAAGGCGTTTTCATTTACATCGCAGGCGATTACGCGAGCCTTATTTTCCAGGAATGTCCGCGTTACGGCCCGCCCCAGGGTACCGCCCGCACCGGTAATAATGGCGATTCGATTTGTGAGAGACATGGGGCCAGTATGGTTGCCCTTCATGCGTGCTGCAATTGTTTTATGAAAGGTCGAAAGGTCAGACCTTCCAAAACCCCGGCGAGAAGACTATGAATACCGTCAAAATTTCCAATCGCCCCAGCATCATCAGAAAACTCAGAAACCATTTTCCGAATTCGGAAACCGCGCCGTAGGTCTGCAGGGGGCCGACGGAGCCCAGACCGGGTCCGATGCCCCCCAGGGTCGCCGCGACCGAGCTCATGGCGCTCTTGATATCCAGTCCCGTGAAGGACATGACCGCCGCGCCCAGTAGAAAGACCAGCATATAGAGCGCGTAGAACGCCAGGATGTTGCGCATGAGAACCGGGGCCACCATGCGTCCGTTCATGCGCACGGGGATCAAGGCCCGGGGGTGCATGAGG
>CAZGYS010000908.1:0-2150 GCA_964530305.1 uncultured Leptospiraceae bacterium | reverse complement strand
TCCAGGATCTCGACGCCCAGGCCCGCCGCATAGTGGTAGGCCTCCATGGTCACTTCATGAAATCCGTTCGCGCGCGCTTCCCGATCGGCGGCACCGCGATGAGCCACGATAGCGGGAGTCCGCGTATCGAAGTAGACGGAAGACACGTTGGGAACGGCCGGCGCGGGTGCTCGGCGCGACGCACTGAGACCGGCGGCGGTCAGAAAAACCATGGCCGCCAGGCCGCAACGACTGATTGTAAGAAGAGCGCTTGCGTGAACGCCCCGGCGATGACAACCCATGAAATTCCCCCGTTTTCTTTTGCTTCGAAACTTGTCCGTCTCGATCCGGTGAGCTTTTTCAGCTCTCTATCTTGAGCCGTTTGTTCGGCCCGCATGAACTCTGATTTATTTTTTGACAATGAGTCACGGAAATAACAGGACGTCAAGCAAATAAACTGACGTCGCGTCAAAATTTGTTCAGCAAGTCAAAAAAAGGCGGCAAATCAACCGGGCGTAGAAACTCCTACACGGAACGGCCCTCGTCGGAACATCGACATGGGCGGGAAGGATGGCGGGGAAGCGCTGAAATGGATGAAACAGGCCCGAATCAGGCCAAAACGGGCCAAAATGGGCTGAATGAGGCTGAATCAGATGAGATCAGGGAATACCGCCGGGATAGTAGACCCCGCGCAGCCGGCAGAATTCGCCGCGGCGGACGAATTCCCAGCCGGTGATCTTGAATTTGGACTCATCCAGGTCATTTTGTCGGAACTCGTTCTTGAAAAGCAGTCGAGCCGCGTCCCGGGACGTAGCCTGCATCATGACGGTAGAATCTTTCTGGCGAGCGTTCAAAGAGGCCCGAGCCGTAAAGATGTACTGCACCGAACCATCGTCCATTTGCTGCTTCACGACCCCGGTGGTAACGCTGGTTTGTCCCGCCGCGCAGGATGGAAGAGCCGTCAAGGCCGGCAGAGCCAGAGAGATTGTGAACAAGGTAAAGGCGATTCGACGCATATGAGCGAAGTGCCGCCTTGCCGCTGATTTCGCAATCGGAAAAATTCCTACCCGCGCGCCGCCGCCAGGTTGTCACGCAGCTTCAGACCGCGCTCATTTTCCGGCTCGAGCTCCATGGCCATATCCAGAATCTTACCGGCGCGCTTGTGATTGTCCAGGCGACGATAAACATCAGCCAGGTGAATCAGGTTCCGCACCTGATCGGGTTGGCGCAGGCGACAGCGTTCTCCGTAATCCGCGGCCTGTTCGAAATCGCCGCTTTTCTTGAAAGCCAGTGAAGCATAGTAGAGGGAGTCGATGTCGGCCGGTTCCAATTCGCAGCAACGAGTGAGCAGTTCGGCGGCCCCGGCTGGATTACCGGCGCGAATTCGAACCTTGCCCAGGTCGCGCATGATCTCGGTATCGTCCGGTTCGATTTCCAGCGCCGCTTCGAAGGCGGCAACCGCTTGCTCCAGCTCTCCGCTCTTGAAGCGAGCCCGGCCTTCCTTCAGGAAGCGATGGGCCTCCGGCGATCGTTCCCCCGCCTCCTCGGCCGTAAAGTTTTCGCGATAGCCGATTCGCATCAGCGTGAAGTCGTCCATGAGTTCGCCGGTTTCCAGAATGCCGGCCTCGATGCGTTCCAGATCGCCTTCGCCTTTTTCCACCATGCGCAGAAATTGGTATTCGTCCTCGTTGATGATGCGATTGCCCTCGTCGTCGGTTCCCAGCAGGATGTCGTCGCGCCCGTCCGATCCTACGATGATGACGTCATTGGGTTTTAACTGAAAGGTTTTTACCCAGAGATGACCATCCAGTCCGTCGATGCCGATCTTACGCAGAATCAACTCCTGCTCGATGAAGCCGGCCTTGCCGTCCTGGTAGAGCGTCACCCAGGGGTGCTCGGCGTTAATGTAGTACATGAAACCGGTGTCTTCCTCGACCAATCCAACCACCACCGAGATGAGCATGCTGCCGTCGAAACTGACGAAGACGTTCTGGAGATCCACGAAGCATTCCTTCAGCCAGCGCTCCGGATACTTGCGACTCACCGAGGGCGACATCTGGGTACGCGTAATCAGGGACTTGAAGACCGTGCCCAGCACCAGCGCGCCGCCGGCCCCCTGAATGGACTTACCCATGGCATCGCCGTTGAGAAAGACGACGTAGTTTTTGTCT
>CAZGYS010000907.1:0-2162 GCA_964530305.1 uncultured Leptospiraceae bacterium | reverse complement strand
GCGTACCTGCATATGCTCAAGGCATCCATCCAGGGCCGCATGGAATATCGCGGCAGCTTCTTCATGTACATTTTTACCGTGATCGGTTTCTATGCCGCTCAGATCTCGGTGATCGGACTCATGCTGAATCGCTTCAAGAGCATAGGCGATGGGACGGCCGGCGAAATCGCCTTTCTGTACGGGCTGCTGGTAATCGCGCAGGGCCTGGTGTCCATGACCTGTTCCGGGCTGCTGAACTTTTCCGAATTCATCCGCGAAGGCACCTTCGATCGGATTCTCCTACGTCCCCTGGGTTCCCTGTCCCAGATATTGATGATGCGTCTCGGTCCTGCGGGTATCGCCCCTTTCATTCTCGGGGTGGCGGCCTTGATTACGGCCAATGCCCTGGTCGCACCCAACTGGACCTTCCTTTCGGCCTCCATGCTGCTGGTGACCGTAATCGGCGGGGCCTTGATTCTCGCGGCGGTGCGCATCGTCATCGCCGCGGTGGCTTTTTTTACCGTCTCCAACCAGGGACTGCAACACCTGGTGGTCTTTTCCAGCCGCGAATTCCTGCTGTATCCGGTGGACATTTACGTAAAGCCCGTGCGCTTTCTATTAACGTTTCTATTTCCGCTGGCCTTTATTAATTTCTATCCGGCCCACTATTTTCTGGCCCGGGACGCGGGCGCGCTCTTTCATCCGATGTTCATCTATCTGACATTGCCCATTGGTTTACTGGTCATGGTTCCGGCGTTGCTGTTCTGGAATTACGCGGTCAATCGCTATTCCAGCACGGGCAATTAGCCGAGGGTGAGCGGCCTCACAGTTTGATTTGGGGCAGGTCTCTAGCCATGACCGTCTTGCGTCCGTCGGCGACGGCATTGGCGGCCGCCACATCGCACACTCGCGTAATGAGCTTCGTCAGGGCGGGGGCTACGTCCCCGGCCGTATTCAACTCGGAGCGGTCCTGAATATACTTTTTGACTTTTGACACCACGACCAGGATATCCGTTTGGACGTCGTCGTTTTTGACGGCGACGGGCATGGGAGTGCTCAGGGTCGTGCTTTTAGCCGTCCGTGTAACCGTTTGGGGAGCGGGCGATTCGACCGCGGGGTCCGGAGAGCCCGGTGCTCTTTCCTCAATGGCCGCCGCGTTGCGATGATTATAGACTTCATTGTGCACGCTCCAGCAATCGAACGTACAGAATTGAACGGGCGCGCTTTTGCGGGAACAGGACGAAACCGAACAGACATAATAAGTGCTTTGGACGGGAATGCCTTTTTTGCAGCTTGAACATTTACGCCAGACGACTTCGCTCATGATGACTCCGAAAAAAACAGATAGACGGAAGTGGCTTGCCCGCCGTCGAAATACAAGATTTTTTTCCGCGTTCCGAAAACGAAGTTTCGACTTTCCCCCGAGACGGGAGTGTCCGGTATGAGCATCGGCGATCTTCGCAGCCTGTGTATTCCCCAGGACTTGCCCGGGGGAAGATATTTCTTCGAGTCCGTTTGCCGGGCCCTGTCCCTGGTCCTCATTGAATACGAAGCGGCCATTTTGCGGGACTGGTCCCGCGGCGGCGATACCGCCCTGGGGGAACTTTTTGATACGAAACCCGCGCTTATCGTGATGCCGACCTTTCCTCCCATTGAGGACAACATGCTCGATTTCGCGGCGGGTCGCGTCCAGGCCTGGGCCTCCGTTTCCACCGGGACGGATCACGTGGACCTGGAACGCCTGGAAAGGGAAGGGATGCCTTTCTTTCATGCTCCCGGAGCCAATGCCTTTTCCGTGGCCGAATACGTCGTCTCGGCCTTGCCGGGACTCTTTCGCGACTTCAAGCTCATGGGCGGCGAAGTAACCGTCGGCATTATCGGTTACGGGCGTATCGGTTCGTTGTTGGGCGAATACCTGACCCGTCTCGACTTGCCGTTTCGATATTATGATCCCTTCGTGCCCGGTGGCAGCGACCTGAAACAAACACTGGCATCGGACCTGGTGACTTTTCATGTGCCGCTCACGCGCGAAGGCGAACATCCGACTTTCGAAATGGTCGACGAAGAGTATCTGACCGCCATACCGGAAGGCGCGGCATTGATCAATACCTCCCGGGGAAAAATCATGACTCCCGCCGTCTACGCGAATGCCTGCGCGCGATCGCGATGCGTCATGGACGTAT
>CAZGYS010000906.1:0-2162 GCA_964530305.1 uncultured Leptospiraceae bacterium | reverse complement strand
GTCTCATAGAGGTATTCATTCTCCACGTCCTGTTTGCACCAGGCTACGAGTCCCTGGCAGATAACGCGAATTTTCGCTTCTTTGATGTAGAAATCCAGGCTGAGCAGTTCTCCCTTGCGCAGGGATTTACGACTCTTCATGCGCACGCCCGATTCGCTCATGTCCAGCAGGTTGGCGTCGAAGCGTCCCGTTTCCGTCCACAGCGTATAGTGAATGGGCATGGTGAAATCCACGCGAGCCCCCTCTCGAAACTTCGACTTGTGAACCACGCTGGGTTTGGTCAAGAGGACGGCACCGCCCTGGGCATGGGCGTCCACTCCCGTTTCGAAGGCGAAATTGTTGGCCTCCACGTGAAACTCCACCCGCAACTCCAGGCCCTGGGGCAACTTATCCTGATCTCGGGTATAGACCAGAATGTGTTTTTGATCCACGCCGCGCAGGCGCGCCTGGTATTTGATGCCCTCGGGATTGTTCTTCAAGGGACATAAACTCAGTGGAAGATCTTTTTGAAATAAACCCACGGAACACTCCTCACGCCGGCAAGCCTTCGTCGCCGTTGATTTTAAGGGGCTTGACCTTTGCGGGTCAACCCAATCTTTATAATTCAATGACTAATTTCAGCGAGCTGAAGTTCTCCCTGGCGTCGGCTGAACCGGAGGGTCGGCCCGACGCCCCACTGGTACTCTGCCTGCACGGCTTTCCGGACGACTTTCGCACTTTCGATGCCCTGCTTCCGCGTCTGGCGGCGGCGGGCTTCCGCGCGGCGGCACCCATGTTGCGCGGTTACGAACCCGGCACGCAGGTGGCGGACTACGACTATCGCCTGGAGAACCTGGCCCTCGATGTCGTGGACTGGCTGGACCACTTCCAGGTGGAACAGGCACATCTCATCGGTCATGATTGGGGAGCGGCCATCGCCTATACCGTCGCGGGGCTGCGGCCCGAACGCTTTTTGTCGGTCACGACGGCCGCCGTGCCTCAAATGAAATACTTCGTGCGCGCAATCTGGGCTCGCCCCGTCCAGGTATTGAATTCCTGGTACATGGGCTTCTTTCAATTGCCCGGTCTGCCCGAGAGTCGCATTCAAAAGAACGATTTTGCCTTTCTGGACAAACTCTGGCGCGATTGGTCACCGGGCTGGAACCACGCGCCGAGTGAAATCGCCTCGGTAAAGGAAACCTTTCGCGCGCCCGGCGTGGTGGAAGCGGCGCTCGCTTACTATCGCGCCCTGCCCGCCTATCTGTTGCGCGATGATCGCGCCGGCTGGCGAACATCCGTACCCGTCATGGCGGTCACGGGTGAGCGCGACGGCTGCATCGATACTCGCCTGTTCGACGACATGAAAAAGTCGACGGCCTTCACCGGCGGCCTGCGCGTGGAACGCATGGCCGACGCGGGTCACTTCATGCACCGGGAAAAGCCGGATGAATTCGGCGATTTGATAGTCCAATGGTTAAGAGACAATAATTAATACTGTATGCCTTATAACTAACGATCATAATGGGATTCGTGTGGCTGCTGTGCGTCTATCGCGAGCCCTGGAACTCCGCGAAAATCGCGCTGGACACGCGGCAAGACCGCGCGCCAGGCTCACCATTCCATGGTCGGTAAACAAAACGCGCTCTGGTTGGATTACCTGGTCGGTGTTCGAGAGCGGGACTTTCCGCGAATTCGGAACAGCGCTCGCGAACTCCTGAACAATGAAATCCAGCTTGAGGAAATCCCGCCATTGATGGAGCAGGCCCGTGCTCCCATTGAAGCCGTTTACATCGGCCGCATCCTGGCCGCCGCGAAAGAGTCCCCGACGGACCTGATCAGCTCGGCCTTGCTGGACGACCGCACTGATATCCGCGTCGCGGGCGTCGTCGCCGCACGCAAGTTGCGCGCCCGGGAACTTGTCCAACCACTCCTTGACTTTATTCTGGGGATTGTCGAGTCCAGGCGTACCGACCGGGCCGGAGAATACGCCGCGGCATACCACGCAATCACGCGAATAGAACCTGGTGAAGAGACGGTCATTAGCTGGCTCCGGTTCGAAGTGCATCATGCTTATTCACCACTCGGCGGCACGGCATTGCTGCTCTTATCGCGAATGCACATCGACCGCGAAACCTTTTTCACCGAATTAATCTCCTTACTCAGACCCTCCCGACGTGAACTTT
>CAZGYS010000905.1:0-2166 GCA_964530305.1 uncultured Leptospiraceae bacterium | reverse complement strand
CATGTCCACGGCGTAGCCTTCCGAAAGAAGAAAAGTGATCACCTTGCGATAAGCCAGTTCGGCTTCGCGCATCTGTTCCTCGGTGATCGTCAGTGAACTGAAGTCCACGTACTTGATGATCTTTTCCATGCTCAGCGGTGCTCCCGCCGCGATGCGGGCGACGTAACCGCCCTCCAGTCTTTCCAGACCGGATTTCAAGAGATAGTATTGTATCGGCATGATGAATCCTCCTTATGATATTCGGCCCATTCCTGAAGCGGCATGGGCTCGGATGTGAATAGACCCTGTCGGAGTTGTTTCGCGAGAACCATGAAGCAAATTCGTCCAGCGTAGGGCATGCGAAAGCGTACCTGGTTTTCCTCGACGAACTCCACATCATCAGCACGGACGATTCGTCCCTGTTCCTCGCAAACGAAGAACACTCCCTCTTTTTTGTTTTCATTACTGAATGGTAGGTTGCCTCCATAGATATCGACATTGCGATCTTCCGTATACAAACCGTCATGGTACGAGCCTTCCGACTCAAAACGGTCCGTGATCGGAAAGAGCATATCCGATGTAACGATGTATTTTCGCGGAATGAATTCCATCCAGTACTGTCCACCTTCGCGGTATCGAATCCCCAGATGGTACGGCCCGGGGATAATCTCGGTCGGGACGCGATAGCGAATCCGACACTCATTGCCCGCCGGATTGTAGAACTCATGAACGACCTCGACCACGCCGGTTTCGCTCACGAGAACCAGTTCATACCCCGAGCGATTATGCAGGTTCAGATTCGCGCCTCGCAATTCCATAAGCGCGCCTCGATAAAGATAGTAGGGAGCATGAGGCAGCGAAGGTGAATTCCGAACGAAGACGGCGCGATGATGAGTGAGTACGGGCTTGCGGCTGAATTCCAGACCGCGCGGCAGCCTGATTTCCACCGGCTGATTATTTCGCATCGTCCGGAAGAGCAGAGTAAATATCCCGGAGCGCACGAGTGCTGGTACGGTGAAGCGAATCTCATTTTCAGCGATGAGTGTATAATCCTGTACCGCGAACTCCTTTCCGTCCGTTGCCCGACGAAAATACAGTCCTTCGCCCAGGCTTTCCCGTTCGAAATTCAGGGCGATTCCCTGAATCCTGCCGGCACCGCGCGCCGTGACCAGGGTATTGCGGGTCTTCGTAGCATTATCATGATAGTCAAAGATTACCGGACGCGGATCAGATTTCATGGTCGTCCTCCGCAATGGAACCGTGATCACCCGAAAGAATCACCAGGCGCGAGCGAATTGAGCCATTCCAGAAGTCCAGGCCCTTTCGCCTTGCACGGTGAAAGCGGGCTCGCGCGGCTCGCTGGTCCAGTCCCAGCAAATTCAGAATGGAACCATCGGGTTCAAGTCCGCCACGAACCTGCTCGTCCGCGTATGCACGAATCAGTTCGTCCCGCACGCAGGCGAAATCAGGCGAATGCAACCACCCGATGGAACCGGATCCCCGTGCACGGCGATTTCCATGACACAGAAAATATCGATTCGCGCCTTCATCTGCCTCGGCGACATCCAGCAGGGAAAATGCATAATTGAGTCGCGCATTGCCAGCCACTGCATGACTGACCACATCCAGCTCGCGAATGCCCGAGCGTTTCGCAAGGACCTGGCGATTCTCATCGTCCGCGCCAATCATCCCCGCCGACGCCCGAACCGATGCAACTACACAGCTATCACGAATGATGAAGAGTACACCATCATAATGCGGATGGGGCCGGCAACCTGGATCGAACTTGTATTCGAGTTCCGGCTCCAATCCACGCCCAAAGCCCGCGGGAATATTCCAGCGGAGATTATTGGACCCAAGCGACAAAGGCAATGGGCGATCCAGCTCGATTTTTCGCCCCTTCACGGACATGATGCGGTATACGGGATTCAAATAGTTTAGAGTCTCGCGACCTGCTTCCGCTTCCGGACTTATGTAAATAGTATCCAAGCCCGGATTGATGCGACTGAGTCTCTTCTTCGGCTCCAGAAAAATAACGCGCCGATCTTCTTTTACGCGACCATGGCTGCCGGAAGTTCGACCGGCGAGCGGTTCGACGAACAGAAGAAGAGTGCGCGATTCCGAACATTTCGCGGCTGCCGCGGCCAGATCCACAGGCCTGAGGGTCAGCGGCGAAGGGCGCCCATA
>CAZGYS010000904.1:0-2175 GCA_964530305.1 uncultured Leptospiraceae bacterium | reverse complement strand
TCGGAGGGTGCGAAGGTCGTGATTACCGGGCGCAATGAAACTACGCTCAAGGAAGCCGCGGAACTCCACGGCGATATTGAATACGTCGTTGCCGATGTGAGCAAGACCGAAGACGTGCAAAAAGTTCTGAAGCATGTCGAGGACAAGTACGGCAAGCTGGACATCCTGGTGAACAACGCGGGGATCGCGAAGTTCCTGCCGCTGGCGGACGTCGACCTGGAGCACATCGATGAGCAATTCAATACCAATGTGCGCGGCCTGGTGGACATGACCCGTCAGGCGCTGCCGCTGCTCATCGCCTCAAAAGGCTCCGTTATCAACAATGCCTCCGTAGTCGCGGACGACCCCATGATGGGCGGTTCGGTTTACTCGGCCACGAAGGCCGCGGTGGTGGCGCTGACGAAGAGCTGGGCCAGGGAGCTCGCCGGCGAAGGTGTACGCGTGAACGTTGTCAGTCCCGGCCCCATCGAGACGCCCATCTTCGGTAAGACCGGCATGGCCGCGGAAGACATGGAAAAAATGGCCGAGCAAATTCAGCAGATGGTTCCCATGGGACGCTTCGGTCAACCGGAGGAGATCGCCGCGGCCATCGTCTATCTCGCTTCGGACGACGCGGGTTACGTGACCGGAACGCAGATCAAAGTGGATGGTGGCATGGCCGCATGATGCGGCGAATCGCCCGCGGTTGCGTTTCGCGCCGCGGGCTAATTCTGAAATTGCTCTCGGTATTCCCTGGGACTCAGGCCAAGCTTGCGCTTGAATAGTTTCGAGAAGTTTTCCGGGTAGCTGAAACCCAGCGTGGTCGATGTTTGCTCGATGGTCAGATTCTTCTCCAGCAGAAGGCTTTTCGCCTCTTCCACCAGGAAGGTATGAATCGTTTGCAATGCCGTGCTGCCTGTTTGTGACTTGAGGGCATCGCTCAGGTAGCGACTTGATACGCCCAGCTTGACCGCGATGTCCTTGATAGGCGGAATGCCTTCCAGTTTCAAGCGACCCGACTGCAGGAGCTCAATCAAGATACTCTCAAATTTCGTCCGCAGGTCATTGGAGAGTTCCTTGCGGTCCAGGAATTGACGCTGATAGAAGCGGTCCGAGTACTTCAATAGCGTATCGAGCTGGGATAGGATCAGCTCCTTGCTGAACTGGTCCTGGTTGTTTTGATACTCGAGCCGCAGACTATCGAAGATGGCCTGAATGATTTGTTCCTCTTTGGGCGAAAGGTGCAGGGCTTCGTTGGCGGTGTAGGAAAAGTAACCGTACTTCCGCACGCGATCCCTGAGTTCGTGACCCTTCAAGAAATCGTCGTGCATGCAAATCAAGGAAGCTTTCCCGGCCACGGTAATGCCTTGCATCGTAGCTTCCTGATTGGGCGCCATGAATATCATGGAGCCGTTATCGCAATCGTATTTGGTGCGGCCGTACAGGAGTTCTCCGGACAGAACTTTCTTCAGGGAAATCGTATAGAAATTATTGGTTAGACTTAGCGATTCGTGAGTCGCCTGTTCTTCGTCGCCCGTGAATTCCATGGTGACGACGTAGAACATGGGATTCTCGGGGTCCGGTAATCCCATGAAGCGCGTCAAGTCCGTGATGGTTTCGAAATGGTGCTTTTCCATTTTATTCGCCCCCGTTTGCTCTATTGCCTCTGGGAAAACTATTCCACCACTTCTCCAGGGTCACCGGCCGGTCAAGATCATACAGGAATCCGATCCTGGGAGTTAGAATATCCGCTTTGACTTTCAGGGCCTTTACGAGCCGCTTGGGTGGTTCATACCAGGGGTGTCTGTTTAGAGCAAACATGCCCCAATGGATTGGAAATACCTTCTTCGCTTTAAGTTCCTTGTAGGCGACGGCCACCTGTTCCGGCAGCATATGTCCGGCCGTGAAGTTGGCGTCGTATTGACCGTTCTCCATGAAGGCGATGTCGAAAGGTCCGAATGTATCTCCGATGACTTTGAAGTGCTGGTCGTAACCGGAGTCACCGCTGAAGAATATTCTGTATTTCCCGGATTGAATGACCCAGGAAGCCCATAAGGTTTTGTTCTCATCGGACAAGCCCCTGCCGGAGAAGTGCTGCGCGGGAGTCGCCGTAAACTTGACTCCTTTGAAGGAATAGGAGGCCATCCAGTCTTTCTCTACAATTTTATCCTTGTTTACGCCCCAGCCTGCCAGGTG
>CAZGYS010000903.1:0-2189 GCA_964530305.1 uncultured Leptospiraceae bacterium | reverse complement strand
GCCATGGTTCCCGCGTTCCACAGAAAAACGGGGCCGCGCTCCGGCGCGCCTTTGGCGGAGAAGTAGTAGAACACGGCCGTGCAGAAAGCCAGCAGGAGCAAGGCCATCGCCTGAGGGAGGCCGAAACCGCTGGCGCGATTCAAGAGCAACATGCCGGCCATGAGCAAGAGCAACAGAGCGTTGATGCTTTCCAGTCGGCCGTAGTGCATTGCCAGCGCCGCGGCCGCGGCCACCGTCGCCCAGAGTACGACCCGAGCGCGGAGGCGCGAAGGTCCGTGATGGGGAATCGCCACGCGAAGCTCATAAGCGAAAACAAGCGCTCCACCGGCAACCAGGCAGAGCAGGGTCAGCAGACCGCGCGTGAACCGTTGGGCGTCCGGTTCCATGAACAAGACGGGCGTCGCCGTCAGCAGGGCAACCCCAATCAGAAACGGCGCGAAAAGAGGGCTCTCCCCGATTTTCCCGCGCGTAGTCGGCGTATGCAAGACCGTCATGAACAGCGCCAGAGGCGCCAGCAGTAGAGCCTGGTGGGGAGCCAGGAGCACGTGATACGACAACATCACCATGGTCAGGGCCGTCAAGACGCCGAAAGCCTTGCGTGCGATTCGGTCGGGCCCGGTCATGCTTTCGCGGAAACGAGTCGCCACATGGCGCAAGCCCAGGAAAGCAGCCAGCATGAAGACGTAGAGGAGCCCGCGATTCGCGTCGAAGAACCAGAGGGAAGCATCGGTTCCGCCGGCGGTGTAGAGAACATCGCCCGCAGGCAACAGAAAAAAGGAGCCCATCTTCAAGATGAACGCGAAATATCCGGTGTAGCGCAGATACTTTTCGTTCAGGATGAAGCCCAGCGCCACGAGCACGCTGCTTTGAATCAACCAGGCGAACGTCAGGCCGTATTCGCTGAAGCGCAGGGAGGGCGCCAGAAGCAAGAGACCGCAACCGATGAGCAGGCTCGACTTCCAGAGAAAGTCCTTGCGCATGTATCGTCCCAGTATCGCGCAACCGATGTAGAGCGCGCCCATGACGCCGGTTACGACGAAGGAGCCCCAGCCCGTCGGCTCGGGACGAGTATAAACCACCAGCCCCAGGAAGGTAAACGCATTGGCGATGTGCACGGAAGTCGCGATGCGCTTTTCGCGCGTACTTTCGACGCGCATGGTGAAGGCCGACACGGTAAAGATGATCCAGTAAATTGTAAGATAGGCGATGCCCCGCAGAAAATAGTCCGTGGGGTCGGCGTCGGTTCCGCGCAATACGAAGCCGCTTTCGTCCCGGGGCAATCCCCGCGAATAAAAAAAGAAGTTCCCGTATGTGGCAAGCAGACCCAGTCCGGAGAGATACTTCCAGCGCTTGACGTATAGAATAAAGATGAGTCCGGCCGCCAGGAAAACCAGCGCCGTCATGGCGAACGTATAATTCAACCCCCCGGTTTCGTTCAATGATATGGCAAAAAAGGCCAGGAAGTAGATCCCGCCGGTCATAGTTTCTCTGTCGTAGCGAAGGCTGTTCCAGATCAAAAAGCCCGCCATGGGCAACAGCAGCAAGTAGGCCAGGTAACTTTGGTCGGCGGGTATGACCCGTGTCGCCTCGACGCCGTGGGCCGCGTAGACGCAATAGTACAGCAACATGGATCCGCCCGCGACAATCCATAAACCGAACAGACGCAGGTTACGCCGTCCATGCAGAATATGGCCGCCAACCAGCGCCCCGATACTCAAGGCCGTGAGCGTGATCAGCTTCAGCCAGGGGCCGAAGAAATCGTCATAGGCCACCTTCATAAAATACGTCAGGCCGGCCACCAGTATGAAGACGCCGGCTTTCAACAAAAGGTTGGAGCCGATGAAGTCTTCCAGCGGCACATCGCCGATGCGTTCCGCGATGAATTTTCGCGCGCGCGAAAGCAGCGAGGGCGATTTCACGCGCGCGGGTCCGGCCGCGGCCGGCGCTGGGCGGGGAACCGCGGGTGCCGGGCGTGCGGGAGGAATATTTCTCGGAACCGCGGGCTCGGCGCGGGGAGGCGGCGCCGCGGGAGGGGGGCTGGTCGCCGGGGGCGACCCGCTTTCTTTTTCCGCGGGCAGGGCTCTTCGCAGGGACAGAAGTTCTTCGCTGATGGCGGACAGGCGATCACGGGTCGTTGCGACTTCTCGTTCCAGTTCGGCGATGCGGCGTCGGATCTCTTCGGTGTCGAT
>CAZGYS010000902.1:0-2202 GCA_964530305.1 uncultured Leptospiraceae bacterium | reverse complement strand
AGCCAGACCAATGCGGGGCGTATCCTTTTCTTTCTCAACCATGTTTCAACGTGCCGGTAGGCGGCGGACAATGAGGCGACTTTTCGAATTTTCGAATTACCGCCGCTTCATTGCCGGCCTAATTGACCGGACCTTACTTAATGCGTTCCAGCAATTGCTCGGCCTGTTCCTTGAAGACGCCGTCTTCTTTCTCATGACCGGGATTGCAGGCCGTCTCGCGAGCCCACTCCAGATGCTCTCGAGCCTGGTCCTTTTTGCCCACGTCCAGCAGGAACTCGGCCAGATGCAGGCGATTGGCGAAGAAATTCGGTGCGATTTTCACGCATTTCTCCAGGTGCTCGCCGGCTTTGTTCTTGTTTCCGATGCTGATGGGCCAACCGGGAGCCTGGTGGTAGAGTCTTCCCAGGGCACGGTGAGGTCCGGCGAAGAAGAAGTTTTCGTTCTCCTTGAGAACGATTTCCATGGATTTACGGAAGGGATCAATGGAGGTCAGGGATGCCAGCACGCCCTTGCACATGCCCAGGTATCCCAGATTGGATGCGTACCAGAAGTTTCCATAAATGGCTTTCGGGTTCAGGGTAATGGCTTCCTTGCCGTAGTTCACCCCTTTATCGAAGGCGTCTTCTCGGTCCCGAGAGCCTTCCTCGGCGAAAAGCCCCACATAGAAATAGGCATTGGACAGTTTGCCTCGGATGATGTCGTTTTCCGGATGCTTGCCCTTGAGCTCCTCCAGCAGGGTAATCGCCTTGTCCAGCGAACCCGCGGATTCACGCTTATCGATCAGTTCATTGATTTCCTCGAACATAGTCCTTCCTTCTTTTTAATTCTGCTCATAATATTTCCCGGGAAATATTATTGTCCAGTAATTTCGATTGATTCTCGCGCGGGCGTTTCATATCCTGCTCCCGCGCCGCCGCCGTCGGCGATTATCTGAAAAATTGAGCGCGGAGCCGAAATCTTGCAAACATTTATCCCACCTTCCTTCAATCTCGCCCTGAACTGGACCGCGGATCTACTGCATCCGTTTCTTCTGAAGGCCGTTCAGAATATCGATGAAGTCGAAATCAGCGACGAAGACAAGAATATGTTGCGAAGCCTGCGTGATGATCGCCTGCTTTTCTTCACCAATCATCCCAGTACGGCGGAACCGCCCATCGTATATAAGCTGGGCAATATCATGGGCGCCCGTTTCAAGTACATGGCGTCGCGCCAGGTCTTCGACTGGACCTTCGGATTGACCGGCAAGGTCATCTCCAACCTGGGCGCCTACTCCATCATCGCCGGGATCAACGACCGGGAAGCCCTCAAAACATCGCGCGCGGTGCTGGCCGAACCGAGCGGCAAACTCGTACTATTCCCGGAAGGAGAACCCACCAGCGGCGAGAACGACAGCTTGATGCCGTTTCAGTCGGGAGTTGCCCAGATTCCTTTCTGGGCCCTGGACGACGCCCGCAAACAGGATCCCGACGCCGACATCACGATTCTCAGCGGCTTCATGAAGTACATCATCAAGGGGCCGCCCCGGGAAACGGAGCAGGAGATCATCAATTACCTGGCCGTGCTGGAACGCAAAATCGGCGTCAATCCCGGTAAGCGCAATCTGCTCCGACGCTTCCTGCATTTCGGCAAGGTACTTCTGGAACAGGCGGAAAAGGAATACAACATTCCCATGGCCTCCGAGAAGGATTTCGAGTATCGCATCGGGCGCGTACGCCATGCCATCCTGGACGGCGTGGCCGAAAAGATGAAACTCAAAACCTATGATAAGAACGCGGACGCCATCATGAAGCTGCGCGCCCTCTGGGCCGTGGTCGAAATGCTCATGATCGAATATCCGGACGAGAAGCTGCCGAAACTTACGGACAAGGAACTCGACTGGGCTCATCGCGAACTGGTGAAGGCCTTCGACTTGATCGTCATCAAAAAAGAATACCTGGTTTCCTACCCTACGCCGGAGCGCTTCTTTGAATGGCTGACGCGATTCGAATCCTACGTGCTCGGTAAAAAGCCCCGCGCCCTGGGTGGAGAGCCTTCGCACCTGCCCCGCCGCGCGGTCGTCACCTTCGCGAAGCCTTTCAAGCTTTCCGAATACTATCCGAAGGGCCTGGATAAGGCGGGCAAAAAGAAAGCCCTGGCGGATATTCTCGAAAGACTGCGCGCCGACATGCAGAGGCAACTGGATCTTTCCAAGAATCTAACCAC
>CAZGYS010000901.1:1301-2205 GCA_964530305.1 uncultured Leptospiraceae bacterium | reverse complement strand
GCTGCATTCCTCCCAGGGTCAGGATATCCGGTTCCATGACGCCGATGCCGTCCGTGCCGGCTCCCGTACTATTGTTGGAAACATTCACGCGGACCAGATACGCATAGGCACCATTGGTGTGATTGTGATTGGCGAAAATATCGCCTTGATAATCTCCCGGGGAGCGCCCGCCACCGTGGGGATCCTGCACCCCGTCCGCTCTTCCCAAATTCAAACCACGCAAAAACATGCCCCGTAGATCCGGCACGCTGGCGCGGCCGCTGATCAACGTATACCGGGAACCGCCGACATTGCGACCGTCGGCCAGGGCCCACTTGCTCACCGAGGCGTTAAACGCGCCGGGATCGCCCGCGGCCGAGGCGAAAGCACCTTCGCTTAACAGGGCGGCGCGCACGGAACCCACGGGCACCAGCGAAGCCTCCAACTGCGCGACCGAAGTCTGCAATTGCGTAATGAAAGTTTGATGCTGCGTGATGGATGTCTGGTGCAGGGTGATCGTCGTCTCGTGTTGCGTGATGGTCGTTCCCTGCCCATTGAGGATCGTTTCTTGAGCGGCGATGGAATCGGCCAGGGCCGCGAAGTTCTCATTCATGCGCGACGCGCTGACCACGGAACCGCTCTCGAAAGTATTGGGAACGGTGTTGGCGATGATGACCGCGCCGCCGCCCAGCGCGAGCACCAGAACGTACAGACCTTTGAGCATCGCGCGAATCAGTTTCATGGCGAAACCCGGGGATTGTTCGGTGTTCATGACCCGTGAGTTTGCGCGCGAAAATCGCCTGGTCAAGGAATTTTTCAGGCGAAGAGGCGCCGGCATATTCATCGCACCGTGCGATAATATAATTTGCATATCTTATACTACAAAATGCATATCATGTCGGCGGCGGCGTAACTCGCGGAGAAG
>CAZGYS010000901.1:0-1291 GCA_964530305.1 uncultured Leptospiraceae bacterium | reverse complement strand
TACACTCTGTCCCTTCCGACTCCCTCCACCCCCGTACCCGTTCCCCTGCTCACCCCGTTTCACCGCCCCTCGATTCTATTTGCCGTGCCAGGGCCCGGCCATATGATGGCATGAACGGACTGAATATGAGCGACGACCGGACACCCGACTCCCCGCCGACCGCTACGGCCCTCCTTCGGGAAATCAATCCCTACGGCACCCTGGAAGCCGTGGTCGAGAGCGACGGCCGGGGCGTTTATTTTTATTTGAATCCGACGGGAAACGAGGAAGGCCAACCCCTGGCGGTCTGGGTCCGTAATCTCGTGCCGGCTCCCGAGGAAAGCGACCGGGAATCCATGCAGGCGGGCCTCGCGCCTCGCTTACGTCGCCCGGCCTGCAAGCATCCCGAGGGCTTGCCCGAATTGAAAGAGGACCAGCTGGATCTGGTCTGGTTTCAGGAAGGCAACGCGGCCGCCCTCTACATCGACGGAGAAGTCGAGGCGATTATTCCGCCCTGGTCCGGTCATGATGGTTTCTTCGGTTACGCTCGCCAGGCAATGGATTCCGATGTGGGCACGTATCCTTTCCCTGAAGACGAGACGGGTATTACCGAACGCCTCAAGGAAAACCTGGAATTCTGGAATCATAGAACGTCGTCGAGTCACTGGGAACAATATCGCGATTCACTGCTGGCCCACTATGAAGAGGCCTTCGGCAAACATCTGCAATATTATGCCGTAACTGATCGAGCCTATCCTCCCATGGCCGTGGTGGAATTCGCCCATGGCGATTCCGGTCGCGTTTACACGACCCTGGGCATGTCCAATCAAAGCATGCCCGGCGTTGAGCTGCACATGGAAGAACCGGAGCACCATATGCGCGCGGAGATCATCACCGCTACGCCGGACATCAAGGAATGGATGCCCGGCCTCATGGGACGCCTGGGAGTCTATCCCTGGATTTCCGGAAGCTGGTTCGGCCACGGTCACGTTTATGAGTCGGGTCTCGGCAAACCCGATTCGGATCTTATCTTTTCGCGCGCTCGCGAAGACGCCCTGCCCCGGTGGCCCGGGCCTTTTCGAGTGGACTACTATGAGACGGCCTTCTTGAGAGCCCTGCCCATTCCCCGGGAATGGATCCAGCCGGTGCACTTGAAGGGCGCCGATCACGTCCTGGACAAAATGCGCCGGGGCGAAATCTAAACGCGGTCGGAGAATCGGCCGATAATCGGAGCATCCCATGCATATTTCAAAAATTCTCGGCGGCCAGGGGCCCCACATTAGTTTCGAATTCTTTCCCCCGAAAACGGAGG
>CAZGYS010000900.1:0-2206 GCA_964530305.1 uncultured Leptospiraceae bacterium | reverse complement strand
ATCGCCCGGGGGCGACGCGCAAGCGAACATCGCCGCGGCCATGCATAAGCAACTAAAGAGAATACGCGGATTGGAATACTTCATCGCGAACGCGCCGCCTCGATTTCAATTTCATTAATGAGAATTTTGCCCACCGAGACGACGTTCAGGGTCATCTCGGAATATCGCACCAGCTTCTGGGAACCGTTCGCTTCCAGGCGACGCCCCCGCAGCGCTCGACGCAACTCCGGCGATCCGGACCGCGCGTTTAACCGGCGACCGTTCCAGAGCAAGCGCCCGGGAAACGCGGAGCGAGGCGAACGGGCCGCCGCGCGGGGATTGGGCGAACCCAGTAAAATCTTCAGGCTGTCCACGCTGCCCCGGCCGTCGTCCAGACCGATGGCCGAAATACCGAAGCCGTCCCAGATGTGGACTTTCAAAAATCGCGTCCCCACGATGCGGGACTCACGTCCCATGGCCGCGCGCAAATTGTCCAGCTTCAGGGGAAAACGGATCCGCTTGCCGTTGATGGAAAGTCGCCCGCGCTCGATGCTCACGACGGCTCGCCGCCCCTGGGCGTTCGGAGCATCGCCCGCCTCTATTAAGAAAAGGCCGGAAACCAGAACGGCAAGGACGAATCGCGAATACCAGCGAGCAGACATATACCACAGTATCGGTTGATTTTAATTCGGGTAAAGGGATATAAAGGGTCGCCTTCAGTTCCCTTCCCGGTAATTTCGCGGGCTGACTCCGCATATTCGCTTGAAATTGGCATTGAAGCTCGACTTGGAATTAAAGCCGACCTCGAAGGCCACGGCAAGCACCGTCTTCTCTTTTTCCCGAAGAAGTATGCGTTTTGCTTCTTCCACGCGAAATCCGTTCAAATAATTGCTGAACGTCGTTCCCAGGCGTTTATTCAAGAGTTCGGAGAGTTGCGGGCCGGTAAGCCCGGCCAGGGCCGCCAGGGATTCGAGGTTCAACGCATCGTCCTCGAAAACCTTATCTTCCTCCATCAAGAGTCGCAAGCGCTGCACATGGTCCTCTACCTGGACGCGTTCCAGACGGCTTTTGCTCTGGGCGGGGTCCCCCTCGAATCCACCGGAGGTCGGATTGGGAACTCGATCGAATATGGCGATGGTGAAGAAAATGATCTCCACGATGGACCCCAGTTGCAACGCATGGTGCGTCAAAAACATCTCCGGCAGAAATCCGTTCGCGTAGAGAACGAATATGATGAGCCCGACGAAAAGCGCTCCCCAGGCCATGAGGAAAAATCGCGCCGGGCGAAAGCCCGCCCGCAGAGACAAAAAAGCCGATAAGACGGCAAGCACGATTGTAGCCGCGGCCCCCAGCCGAATAAGCGCTTCTCCCACCGGAATGGGAACAAAGAACGCGGCAATGGTCGTAATTACATGATAAACCGAGACGTAGACCAGCAGGCGGTCAAGGCGAGGCGCCGACTTTCCCAGCCGCAAAAATCGCCGCGCAAAGAGGGTCGCGGCGAGCACCATGAGTCCCGAGGTGACGGAAAGGGAAACGTCGTTCCACTCAACCCACGCAGGCCACAGGTACATGTAGGACAGCCCGGTGAAGGAAAACTGATACATGAATTGAGCGGCCAGGAATAGAATATAAAACAGATGAGCCGGATCCCGGAACACGACGAAGGGACCGATGTTCAGCAACAGAATGATCAGCAGCAGCCCGAAGTAGGCGCCGTAGCTGATCATGGCGTACTGGTTCTCGGCGAAAAACAGCGTTTCGTCCTGGAGGCCGGGCTGGATCTGGAGCGCGCTCCACGTTTGATAGCGGATGTAAATCGTCACGGACTCGTTTGCCTTGAGACCCAGGCGAAACACGACATCCCCATGGCGAACGGCGCGCCGCGCAAAGGGTAAATGGTCCCCACCGCGCATGGTTCGAATGTTTGTTTTTCGAACTACATAGGCATCCACCGCGTCCACGAACGGATTGGCGGCGCGAAGATAGAGCGTGCGATCCCGCGCCACTCCGTTGCGCAGTCGAAACCGAACCCATGTGCAGTCGGGCCCGCCGCCGGCACTTATGGCGCGATTACCTACGGCGCTCCAATGGGACGCCGACATGGCCGCCTCGAGCGTCAACGGCCCACCGCCCGGGAGAACCTGCATACCGACGGACGCCGGCTCAAGATTGACCGGGCTCTCACCCGCCACAATGGACTTCCCGGGAGCAGCGGCCAATGAAT
>CAZGYS010000899.1:0-2237 GCA_964530305.1 uncultured Leptospiraceae bacterium | reverse complement strand
CTTGATGATGGAAAGCTTGATGGCCTCGATAAGCTCCAGTCCCCGGGCGAACTCCTCGCGAAAGCGATAAATGAAGTGAATGCCGAAGTCGATGCCAAGCCCGGCCAGCAATCCGCCCATAATGGACGTGATCATGTTCAGCTGTCCCACGACCAGGTAGGAGATGCCGAAGGTCAGCACGATGGCATAAATGAGCGAAACCATCATGGCCGTAATCAGGCGAAAACGACGAATAAAAAGAATCAAAATCAGCGCGATGCCCGCCAACGCAATCAACGTCGTGGGCCGTAAACTGGCGTTGATGGAATCGTAAACGTCGATGTACTGGACGTAGGAACCGGTAAAACCCACGTCCAGGTTCAATTTACGAAGTTCCGGATTTTCGCGGACGATGCGCTGGATGACGGCCATGAACTCCCGGCACTTGTCGATTTCCAGCTCATTGAACATGGGCTTGACCAGGATGATCATCATGCGCCGGTCGGGGGAAACATAGTATTCGTCCACGACTTCTTTTTTACCGATGCGCGTGTACTTGCCGACGATATCGCTCAGGTCCAGGCGATAGCTCTTGTTTTCCAGTTCGATATAAAAGGGATCCGCCTTGCGAATCAGTTCATCGCGTTTGATGGACAGGCGACGAAAGGCCTCTTTCAGGTCCGGCGTCTCGACCCGATACAGCACATGGGTCTTGACGAAATCCAGATCCAGCTTATAAGTTATGCGCCGAACCGCGGGCAGGTCCTTGATTTCCTTGTTGAGAATATCTCCCGCGCGCTTGAGTTTTTCCGCCAGGCGATTGTTGCGGGCGTAGTTCTTTTTGAATACGGCATTGGCCTGCTTGTGCAGTTCCCGGGCTTCGGCGTCTCTTTGCTTGAGGCGATACAGACGCGCCTTTTCTATGAGCTTGTCCCCCTCGGAACTTTCCTTGTGTTTGAGAGTAATGATAAAGAAGCCCGAGCCGCCGATCATCTTCGTGATCTTGCGCGCCTCCCGAATCTGGGGAATGCTGTCGGGCAACATATCCAGTTGATTGGAATTGATCTTCAACTGGAGCGCCAACGAAAGGCCGACGCCGAAAATCGCCAGGGCGACAACGGAAGAAATGATGTAATGCTTAAGGTAGATATCGCAGAAGCGAGAGATAATTCGGGCCATTGTATACTACTGATTGATTATGTATTTTTTCGGCCGGAGGAAATCGCCTCCGGCATCCGGGCCCGAATCCCGCGCGCCGCTTAACCGCGACGCAGTTTTTTCACGACCCGCTCCATGGTGCGCAACAGACCTTCCGCTCCCCGCTTGCGATAGACGGGAATGATCTGACGATCCCGGGAAGCTTTCAGGGAGGACTCTCCCTTTATATTGAGCACATCCGTGACCATGTAACGGCCATCAAATTTTCCGATGACCCAGGTGAAAGTAATTCTTTCGGCGCCGGCGTATACCAGGGAGGAACGAACATGCACGCGATTGCCCTTGATCTCGGGCTTATCGTAGGACAGTCCCACGCGACCGATGTTCTTGCGCGCCCAGGGAAAGGCTCGCAATTGCATATATTCGCCCAGGCTTTTCTCGAAGCGCTGCTTCTGGCCGGGCTTGAATTTGCCGTGGTATTTACCCAGCAGGTACTTGCCCATGGCATCCAGATTTACGTAGGTCAGGGCTTTGTCATCTTTCTTGAGGCGAATGGAAACCAGCAGTCGCTTCACGGTGCGAATGGCCGGCTTGCCCTCCAGTTCCGCCGCGGCGACGGGAGCGCCTGAAAACGGAAGCATGGCCAGCAGCAAAACCGGCGCAAGGCGTCTCGAAACAGGGGGCGATTTTAAAAGAGATTTCATTTTTTGTCTCCACTCTCGTGTTAAGGAATTGTTTTATTTCGGGCCGGGTCCATAAATTTCTTGTAGGGACCCGGCACAATAGTGTATACTCGGCGCACGGCTTCGCTCGGGTCCAACGGGACTCTGATCATTAGATGATGTTTCGAGAAAATCGTTACTTTTTTCCGCGGGATGAGTCCAATAAAGTCGGGGGAAAATCCTTCCCCGCCGGCCCGAATGCGCTGAGTCGGAATGCTCTTCGCAAGTCCCCGGCCTTGCTTCCGACTTTGCTCGCTTTGCTTCTACTGCCGTTTCTCCTCCAACCGGCGGGAGCCATGGAAACCAGGCAATCGCCCTCGGCCGCCGCGGGCCGGATTTCCCCGGACAAATGCCGCTTGTTCATGGAAATGTCACGCA
>CAZGYS010000898.1:0-2243 GCA_964530305.1 uncultured Leptospiraceae bacterium | reverse complement strand
TCGGACGGCGCTTGTGTTCGCGATGGGCGGGAAGTCCATGGAAACTCCGCCGGCGGGGCATGTTGTTCCGGTGCTCGTGGACCCTCGGAAAAGGACGCGAGTCGCCGTCTACTCGGGTAAGGCAGGCATGTCGCAGGGGCGTTCGGTGTCGCGGAAATCATAAGCGGGCCGACTCATACCTAAAAAAGCTTTTCCCTCCAGCGGGCAGGGCGGAATACTGGTTCGGTGAAGACGCCCATAACTTTGCGCAACGAAGGCACGATCACCATCACGCGTGATCCCGGCGGCGTACCCGTAGCTTCCGCCGAATCGGAAGCGGACCTCTATTACGCGCAGGGATACATCCAGGCCATGGATCGCGGCATGCAATTGCTGATTACGCGTATCCTGGGGCAGGGGCGCGCCTGTGAGCTGTTGGATTCCTCCGACGAGATGCTCAAGGTGGATATCTTCTTTCGCCGGATGAATTGGTACGGCGATGCGTCCCGTGTCGCGGCGGGAATCGCCCCCGAAATTCGGAAGCTTGGCGAGGCCTTCTGCGCCGGCATTAACGACTACTTCCGCGAAAACGCTCCCTGGGAAATTAAGTATATCGGGTATCGCCCCGAACCCTGGAGAATGGAAGACGCCGTCCTGCTGGCGCGGATGATCGGTTATCTAAATTTGCAGCAATCACAGGCGGAGATCGAACGCCTGCTGGTGGAGATGGTTCAGGCCGGCGTGGACCAGGCACGACTCGAGGAACTTTTCCCGGATGCGCTCAAGGGCATGGACCGTGATATTCTGCGCAAGGTCCGCTTGCTGGAGCGCGTCGTGCCCGAGCAAGTTAAGTGGGGTAACTTACTGCCGCGCATGATCTCTTCCAATAACTGGGTTGTGTCGGGTAAAAAAACCGCCGGCGGAAAACCCATCCTGGCCAATGACCCCCACCTGGAAGTGAATCGCCTGCCCAACATCTGGCAGGAGATTATCCTGAAGACTCCGGAGCGCTACCTGGCCGGCGCCTGTTTACCGGGACTACCCGGCGTACTCATCGGTCGCAACAACAATCTCAGCTGGGGCGCCACGTACTCCTTCATGGATGCCGTGGATTCCTGGGTTGAGGAATGCCGCGGTGGAAAGTTCAAGCGCAAGAGTTTGCTCAAGACGGAATGGGTGCGCTTCAAGGAACGCCGGGAAACCATTAAGAGAAAAAAGAAGCCCAACTACAGCATGGTCTTCTTCGAAAATGAACACGGCGTTCTGGAGGGGGATCCCTTCAAGGAAGGATTTTATCTTGCTACGCGCTGGGCTTCGGGAGCGGGGACCGGCGCCCAATCCCTGGAGTCCTTGCTGGGGATGTTGCATGTCGACGACGTGAAGACCGGCATGGAACTCATGGGTAAGCAAGAGATGTCCTTTAACTGGGTCTTCGCGGACGCGTCCGGCAACATCGGTTATCAGATGTCCGGCCTTTTACCAAAGCGGCGGTCGGGTGTTTCCGGTCTCGTGCCCATGGCCGGGTGGGATTCGAAGAACGATTGGAAGGGTTTCGTTTCGCCTTCGCAATTGCCGCGCAGATATAACCCGGGCGAAGGTTTCCTGATTACCGCGAACAACAATCTCAACGCCCTGGGCAAGGCCAACCCCATCAACACGCCCATGGGACCGTATCGCGCCGATCGCATTCGTACTCTTTTGAAGGAAGGCGAGAAGCTGCCGGAGAAGATGGACGTGGAGTACATGAAGAAGGTTCAGTACGACGTTCATTCCAATCAGGCCGAGGCCTTCATGGAAATCCTGCGGCCCCTCTTACCCGAGGGCGAAACCGCGGATCTGTTGGGCGCCTGGAATTGTAGTTATGATCGCGAATCCCAGGGCGCGGTACTCTTCGAGCGTTTCTACCGTGAGTTGCATAAGCAGGTCTTCGGCGCCGTGGATCTGGGCGAGGACGTCGTGGAGCACCTGTTCGAAAAGACGGGGATCATCACGGATTTTTATCATAACTTCGATCGTATTCTACTTTCGCCGCGTTCCGAGTGGTTCGGCGAACAATCCCGCGAAGACGTGTATCGCGCCGCGCTGACGCGAACGCTGGCCGCCGGCAACGGCAAACGTTCCAACATCAAACGCTGGGGCGTGCAAAATCGCGTCCTGCTTTCCCACATGATGCTGGGCGGCAAGTTCCCCAGGTTCATGGGCTTTGATCGCGGCCCCGTGGCCCTGGCGGGCGGGCGCGCTACTCCCTGTCAGGGGCAGATCTA
>CAZGYS010000897.1:0-2257 GCA_964530305.1 uncultured Leptospiraceae bacterium | reverse complement strand
GATTTCGCTGAAGGCGACTGCCTGGATCGCGGCGAAAATTCCTACCAGCCCGAAGGCCAGGGCCGCCGAATAATCGCGCCGGACGAAGCCCACGATCAGGGCAAATAAACCGAAGAGCAAAAACAAGAAACCCAGCACCAGCAGATCCATATCGCCGACGATGAATCGGGTCTGGAGGTCCCGGTGTTCACCCAGGTAGACGCCGCCCAGAATGCCTTCGCGCTGATCCCAGGGTTCGACGGCACGGAGCAAAAGTTCGCCGCCCCGGTAGTCCGCGGGGAGGCGAACGACCGGCCAGGAGCCCTCGGAACGAAATACCCGGGTTCCGTCCGGTGTGGTATCCAGCGCGCCCAGGGTCAGCAGGAGGCGACCATCCAGGCGCGCGTTCAGCATTTCCGCAATTTCGCGGAAATATAGAGCCGGGTCCTTGAGCTTAACCGCGCCGGAAGTCGTATCAGGTAAGACCGTTCGCAACCAGTAGACCTTGCCCCGGGACATGCCCGGCACGCGCGTCCGGGGGCGATAGGGTTTCCACAGGGGCGAATCCGAGGGCGGAGGCGATTCGCCCACATAGTACGACCAGCCGAGCAGGCCCCCTTGTTGAATGCCGCAGGCGCCCAGAAACGGCGCAACCGCCAGGGCCAGGCACGCGACGAAAACGGCTCGGCGATTTCGCATTTATTGCGCGGCCGTTGTACCCGAGGGTTTTTCCTTGTTCTTCGCGGCGGCTTTCTTCGTCGATTTAGACGCGGCCTTTTTGGTCGTCTTCTTCGTGGTTTTTTTGGCGGTTTTCTTCTTGGCGGCCTTTTTCGTAGCTTTCTTTTTAGCCGCGGTTTTCTTCGCCGCCGCGCCGTCCGCTTTTTTGGCCGTGCGCGAAATGCGCTCCACCCATTTGCCGTCCTGGTAGTACGCGCTCCATCCCGAGGCCTTGCCGTTTTCCTCGGTCATGATGTACTGTTCGCGGGTCTTGCGACTGTAGCGCAGCAGGGTGCGTCGTCCTTCGGGATCCTTGGCGGGCGCGGCCAGGATGTGGTGATACTTGGGGTCAATGGCTTCCTTGTGGGGAATAAGTTCGTCCACGTAGGGATTACGAATCTCGCGATTGCGCGGAAACTGACTGGCCGCTAGAAACAGGCCGCCCGCGCCGTCACGCAGCAAGTAGTGATCATCTACTTTTTCGCACTTGAGTTCGGGCATGGGAACGGGGTCCATGCGCGGCGGCGCTACTTCGCCGTTGCGCATGAGCTTGCGCGTATTCTTGCATGCCTCATTGGTGCAACCGAAGTATTTACCGAAACGACCGGTCTTGAGCTGCATGTCGCTGCCGCACTTATCGCATTCCACGATGGGACCGTCGTAACCCTTGATCTTGAAATGGCCGGGTTCGACTTCAAAACCCGCGCAATCGGGATTGTTGCCGCAGATGTGCAGCTTGCGATTTTCGTCGATGAGATAGGAGTCCATCGCCGTTCCGCAGAGTTTACAATGGCGCTTCTTCAGCAGTCGACGCGATTCGCCGTCGTCGTCCTCGTCCGCGCTGACCACTTCGTCTCCCGAAACCAGGTTGATGGTCTGCTTGCAGCGTTCCTTGGGCGGCAGGCCGTAGCCCGAGCATCCCAGAAAAACACCCGTGCTGGCCGTGCGAATCTGCATGTGGCGTCCGCAATTGGGACATTCGATGTCCGTGTCCGTGGGATCATTGGGACGCATGCCGTCTTTCTCGGCTTCCGCTTGTTGCAATTTGCCGGTGAAGTCCTTGTAAAAATCATTGAGGACGTTCTTCCATTCGGCCTTGCCTTCGGCGATTTCATCCAGCGTCTCTTCCATGCCGGCGGTGAAACCGTAGTCCATGAGATTCTTAAAGTTCTCCACAAGGCGTTCGGTGACGATGTAGCCGATCTTTTCGGCGTAGAACCGGCGATTGACCAGTTTGCAGTAACCGCGATCCTGAATGGTGGAAATAATGGACGCGTAGGTCGAGGGGCGGCCGATGCCCTGCTTTTCCAGTTCCTTGACCAGGCTGGCTTCGGAGTAGCGGGGCGCGGGTTTCGTAAAGTGCTGGCTGGGAACGAGTTCCTTTAAGTTAAGCTTGTCTCCCTCTTTCAATTCGGGCAGCTCGGCGTCCTCGTCCTTTCGCGCCAGGGCCGGCAGAACTTTCATGAAACCGTCGAATTGCATAATGCGACCGCGCGTGCGCAGTTCGAAACCATTGGTCTCAACGACTACGCTGGTGCTCAAGAATTGCGCGGGCGGCATC
>CAZGYS010000896.1:0-2258 GCA_964530305.1 uncultured Leptospiraceae bacterium | reverse complement strand
CGAGTCTTTCTTTTTCTAGGCGCCGGATTTCAGTTGCTCGCCTTCATGGCGGGACCCTTGCTCTGGGTTTTCACGACGCCCGACGTAAACGGCCCCGGGTTTCGACTGAGCCTGTCGGTAATCGGTCCGTCGCTGGCCCTGACGGCCCTGGCGTTCATCGCCCCGCCCCTTCGCGGGAACGAGCGCGGCTCCCAATCTCCGCAAGCCGGCGGACGCCTTGCCGGTGCGCTTGCGCATATAACCTATGCGGTGGCTCTCGCGGGCTGGTTCTGTTACGTCTTTTTACTTGTTCCGACCATTTATCAGCCCTCGGGTTTCGCGCTGTTGACGGCGGCCAACTATTTTCTTTTAAGGCGATTCTCGTTGACCGGGCTTTATCGGGCGGCGCCGCTTCCCTTCGCCCTGACCTGCATGAGCTTCGCCTACCTGCTCTATTCGTATTCGGGGCCGGCGAGCGAAACCCACGCGGCGCTGCGCGCCCTCACGGGGCTGATTCCCCTGAGTCTGCTGGCCTTGAGTCTGGTGCTGCACGGAGCCTTGAAGCCCCATGAGAAATTGAGCGCGTTTCAAACGGCGGGCACGGGCGCGTTGCTGCTGGGTTTTATTCTGTTAACCATGGTCGTGGTGGACGCCGGTTACTGGAGTCTGGCCTGGGTAGTGGAAGCGTTTCTGTTGATTGCCGCCGGACTGCGCTGGAACTTTCGCGTACTGCGCTATGGCGGCATGGGACTCATCGTGGTTGCCCTGGGCAAGCTGGCACTCTGGGACGTGCGTAATCTGGATGAAATCGCGCGCATTGCCGTTTTGATCGGCACCGGTATTCTCTTCGTGACGGCTTCTTTTCTGTACGCGAAGTTTCGCACGCGCCTGTTTCCCGAGGATGAAAAATCACCGGATGACTCGAAGCCTTCTCAGGACGGCGACCAATGAGAAGAGCCGGGCTCTGGATATTCTTGCTGTGCATGGCGGCGACGAGCTGGTCGTGCCGCGATCCCTATCGCGACGTGAAACTGGAAATCGCCTGGGGCGATGCGCTGCGCCGGGATCACGCCGCTTATGTTAAGTGCGCGTCGAATCGCTTCGAGCCTTACTTTCAACTGCTGGCCGCTGAAATCCTGGAGCATGTAGAGTACAACCCGTACACGTTTCGCTTCTGCCTCACCAATGAGCTCGACGTTAACGCCTATGCCCTGCCCGGCGGCGCGATTTATGTTCACCGGGGACTGATAAACGCGGCACCGAGCGAATCGGCGCTGGTTTACGTGCTGGCCCATGAAATGTCCCACGTGCTTCTGCGGCATTCGTTTCGTATGGAGCGCAAGCGCCGCGCGAGCAAGGAATTGGCCCGACGGCTGCCGGGACGAGGCATGGCCGCGCCGGCACGGCTGTTCGGCACGGCGGGACTGTTGCGATTTTCTCGTCGCTTCGAAAAGGACGCCGACCTGAAAGCCATGTCCCTGGCCGCCCGCGCGGGATATGATCCTCGCGGCGCCCTGGAGTTTCTGGAAAAGCTGCGCGAAATGGAATACGGGCGCTCGGGCCTGCTTGCGCGCATGTTCTCCACTCATCCCCGCCCGCGAACGCGCCTGCGTTACGTGCGACGACGCCTGGCGCGCATGCAATTAAGCGAGTACTATCGCGAACAAAGCAGCGATTATCTGGCACTCAAGAAATTCGCGCGCCCCCGCGCACGAAAAGCCGTCAAGCGCCGGGTTCGATGATATAGCGAATGGGATTCCCCTTGCGATTATGCAGGTCGTGCATGCACTGGTTCACTTCCTCCAGTGAGTGGTGGGAAGTAATGGAACGACTCAGGTCGAGCTTGCCCGCCTGGTGCAACTCGATGAGTTCGCCGACGGCACCGTGTTCGCAGCCGTATGATCCGCAGACGGACAGCATCTTGTAAATCATGACCTGCGGCATGACGAATTCCAGGCCGCCGCGCCCCAGACCGACCATGACGATGCGGCCCCGGGTATTCATGGCCCGGAGCGATTGCTCGATATTTTTCATGTAGCCGGAAAAATCGGCGATGACGTCTACTCCGCCGCGGCCGGCTTCCTTTACGGCCTTGCCGACGTTCTTGACCTTACCCGCGTTGATGACTTCATCCGCGCCGAATTCGCCCGCGTTTTTCAAGGCCCCTTCGTCGATGTCCACGGCGATTACGCGCGAAGCTCCCAGGGCCTTACCCAGCAGCACGGCATGAATCCCCAGACCGCCGCAGCCGTAGACGGCCAGGGTCTCGCCCTCCATCA
>CAZGYS010000895.1:0-2260 GCA_964530305.1 uncultured Leptospiraceae bacterium | reverse complement strand
GGCCGACCGGCCTCCCGCCCCTCGTAGTCCTCAACCAGGTCCACCTTGCGGGTATAGGCGCGTTTGCCGTGGTTGATGATCAGGTTTCGGGCGATGCGAAACAAATACATGCGACATTCAACATCACCGGGCAGGGTCTTATTGCGATAGATATTGAAAAAGTTCAAAAAGACGTCCTGGAGGATATCCAGGGCCGTATTCTCCTCTCGAATGGACCGAATCACGTACGCGAAAATATCATCGCGGTTTCGATTGTACAATCTTTCGAAGTCTTCGGCGGTGACGCTCATGCAAGGGCTTTGGCCGGGCCAAAAGGGCGGCCGGAGGACGCACCACCCTTATTGCTTCAGTCAAAAAAACGCGCAACAAAATAACAAACGGCGACCATCCCGGACATGTACGGACTCCCGAACCAGGCAATCGCCCTTGCCCGATTAAAGACATTCACAATCCCGGTAGCATGGATCTTCATGGCCGCGGCGATAGGCTTCGCGTTGCCCGAATCGCTCCGAGCCGCGCCCGACTCCGTACAACCTGGTAGTAGGCTTGTGGCCGGTGCCGGGGGCCACGAAGGCGATGCGAGTCATTTCCAGTATCTGGAGCTGGTCGGCCGCGGGGACGCCTTCCGGTATCGCGTCGCGGCGGAGACGCGCCGGGCGCCCACCCGGATTCCCCGAGGATCGGCCGGCTTCGGAAACGAACGCACGTTAAAAGAGGGCCGACACGCGCACCTTTCGCTGGACCTGCAAAACGACTACTTTCATCTAATGGCCGGAAATCGCTTTTTGCCGGGACCTCGTAACCGCTTTCTCTCCCATTCCGTTTTTTACTCGGGCTTCGCGGATATCCCCGCTCCCCGCGAAACCGAGAGCGTCTTTCTTCAACCTGGACGAACGTGGTGGAACACCCCAAAGTTTCCGACACCCGGTATCTTCGCCGTCGCGGACCACGCGGGCCCGGGCCTGTTTCTGGCCGATAGTGAACGCACATTGCTGGCCGCCTGGCATTTCGCGTCCCGCCGCGGCGTACTGGCGCTGGATCGCAAGTGGGGTCTGGGAGCCTATCGCGGTCGCCTGCAAGGCGATGTCGTCACCCGCGCGGGCATGGTCGAGGGCGATTTGACCCTGGACGCACGCCCATCGCCCGAGGCGAAGTGGAGTCCCCGAGTAACCGCCGAGTTTGAACGCCGCGCTTATCAAGACGATTTTCGCCTGGCCTACCATGACGAAGATACGTCCCGTCGTCGGGGCCGCTCAGGGCTGGGTTCGCTTCGCGTTGAGTGGTCGCCCCGGCTGATGCTGGAAGCGGCGGGCGAAGATCGCGGTCTGGTGGGAATGCGCCTGGTCGGTGCTCGGTTGGCCGCGGGCAATGAAACCCGAGGGCGATTCCTGTTGCGCGGACGCGCCTATCGCCGTCGAGACTACGCCGAACTTGCCTTCCCTCGCGAGGAGCGAAAGCCGGAAAACGAATTCGGGGAAGACGCGGGCGGCGGCGTGGGCTACGTCTTGAAGAATCGCCATGCCGGATTTCGCATTATGTATGAGGAACGTCGACGGGGCGCGCCTTCGGGAGAGCTGGCCCTGTGGATTCGCGCCCGGGGCATTGAATTCACCATGGAGGCGATTTTCGGCCCGCCTCGCCGAGGCTTCTTATTTCTGCGAACGCAACCCGGCCGAGGAATCGGCGCGCGTTTTTATCCCGACCGTTCCGGAGCGCTGGTCCTGCGCGTTAAGACCGAAAGCCTGTATTTTTATTTATCGTCGACGGCTACGAAGGACAAGCCGGAGCACTACGCGAACTTGCAGGTTAAATTGGAGCTTTAGAAAGGGAACACGAATGAGACGAATTTGGCGAATGGGCACGAATGGAGTTGGGGTTCGCGGTTTTGCCTACTTCTTGCCGATATCAGGTCATCCCGGGTCGGACTCGTTACCATCAAGGGAAAAACCAGCTAATTGCACCAGGGCATTATTGTAATTGGTCCGATCAGTAGTAATTCGTGAGCGCGATTGTTACAGTCCAGACGAACAACTGGAACTTAAGGAACACCAATAATATGAGTGAATCAAACTTAATATTTCCGAGGCTGTCATATCGAATCATCGGTTGCGCCATGAAGGTTCACAATCATTTTGGCGCCGGCTTTGCGGAAGTCGTCTATGAGAATTCGTTGATACTTGCTTTGCGGGATATCGGTCTCCAGGCGAATCAGCAATCGCCGCTTGAAGTAGATTTTGAAGGCCAAAAGGTCGGGAAATTC
>CAZGYS010000894.1:0-2260 GCA_964530305.1 uncultured Leptospiraceae bacterium | reverse complement strand
ACGCCATTCTTGTCGGTCCAGAGAACGGCCTTACCCGTCTTCTTGTCATCGGTTTCCGTGGTTTTCTTTTCTTCCTTGGATGTCGGTTCTACGCCAGGAGCAGTCGTCCCACCGGTGGTTTTAGTTTCGCCGGTCGTCGTTGTTTCCTGGGAGAGGAGAATAGGAGTTACAAAGAGTACACTGATAATAGTTATCCCTACCCAAAAACGCTTCATTCGTTCCTCCTGGGTTCCTTCCGGATTCCCAATATTAAATTCGTTTAAATTCCCTGGATTACTTTTCCGCCCCGCGCGATCCTGTGTCAGCCGGTCAAAATGGGGCAGAGCATCTCCAGAACGCCGAGATTTTCAAAATTCCGGTCATTGTCAACCCGTATTGGAAATTATTTCCAGCACGCCCTTCGGAGGGACCGGAAATTCCATAACTCCGGTCCCGGCGATTTCCATGCTCAAACCAGGCTCGCCTTTCCTGGATAAATCCCGATAATGATCCTGTCGTACCCGGTCCGCGGCCGGAGAGAAACATATGCATCGGATGAATTCTATTTCGCGCGCCCCCATGGGCCTCCCGAGCCGGGTGTTGATCGCCGGAGCCCTGCTGCTGGTCCCGATTTCGTCGTTCCAGGCTCAAACGGGGGGCGTTCCCAACGCCATCGATGAGGTCCAAACCGTCGAAGGCTTCGAAGACAATCGCCCCAAAGGCAAGAAATGGAACCTGGTCTTCAAGAAAACGCCCGGGGTCCGGGGCTACCTGACCACCAGCGCCCTGGAAACCCCGCCCGCGGCGAACAGCGAGCGCTACATGAGCATCAATTTCCTGGGCAAGCGCGGCAACGGCGTCCGCATCGTGCCGCCGGAGACGCGGGAACTGAACGGATACGTCCGAGAAATTCGGGTCTGGGTCTTCGGGTTCAACAAGGCCCATGAACTCTACGTGGACATTACCGACATCAAGGGCACGCCCCATCGCCTTTTTCTGGGGAACTTGAAATTCTCGGGATGGAAATTGCTGAAGGCAGTGACCCCGAAGCACGTGCGTCAAAGAGGAACGCGCATCGCCGACTCCCGGTCCGGGCTCATCTTCCGGGGTTTATTTCTGCTGCCGCGCTATCGCTTGAAGGCGGACATCACACGACTCTACCTGGATGAGATCCAGGCGATTAAGCGTCCCTATCATCGCAAGCCGCCGGTGCGCTGGCGCTATTGAACCCGGTCAGCCCCCGCGCGCCAATCGAACAAACTCGGCGACTTTGCTCGGGTTCTTACGGCCGGGAATCCCGTCTTCCAGGCCCGAGCTGACGTCCACCCCCATGGCATGCAGACCCGCTACGGCCTCGCGCACGTTTTCCGGGCGTAAGCCTCCCGCCAGCAGGTAGGGCGCGCGCACTTCACGGATCAACTCGGGCGCCAGGCGCTTGCCGGTTCCTCCCGGTCGGCCGGGCACGAAGCTGTCGAGTACGTGAAACGGCACCGGGCCCCTTCGCCTCAAGTCCCAGTCGCTGATTTGCTCCTTAACCCGTAGCGCCGGCGCGATGGGCGGTAAACCCACATGGGTGCGCTCGTTTCGCAGGGCTTCCATCAGGCCGCCGTCGTCCACCAGTTGTAGATAGTCGAGTTCGCCCCCCGCGGCCCCCACGATGCGATGGATGTCGGGCACGGTATTACGAGCCAGCACCCCGACGTGGCGTATACCCGGACGGGTTCGGCGGATGGCGCGGATCAGGTTCCGCGCCTTTTCGGGCGCGATGCGGCGCGGACTGGCGGGACTGAAAATCCAGCCCATGTAATCAGGTTCATGGGAGGCCACCAGAAAAGCATCCTCTTGAAAAAGATTTCCGCAAATTTTTACTTTTAGTCGGGACATAGGGCTTCTCGTTGCGGCCTCGGACCGCGCTCACGGGGGGATTATTCTATTTACAAATCCATCGCCTCTGAATATATTGAGTCGTCAAGAGAACGAAAATTATGCGGGACGATGGAAAAAAATCTCCGGCGGAAAATTTTTTTGAACCCGCCGATATTCGCTTTGGACGAGACCTGTTCTCAGGCCCGGACCGGGGCGAACTCGGACAAGACGAGCATGCGGACCTGGAGTACCCGACCGCCGAGGACGACGCTCTTTACGCAGAGCAGATTCTCACGCGCATCGGGGAAATCCTGGAGCAACGGGGGGAATACGTATCGCGCACGCTGAAAGCCGGCTCCTTTCGTCGGTATCCCGTGGCCATACTCGGTCGCCCGGCCCTGCCCTATTCATCGAC
>CAZGYS010000893.1:0-2262 GCA_964530305.1 uncultured Leptospiraceae bacterium | reverse complement strand
GCCCGGGACGATTCACCGGCGCCTTGCATGGAATGGTTACGATTACAGTTACCGTTTTCGCCGGTAGTGATTTATTCGGCGGCCTACGGCTTCGCCGCGATCATCGGTCTGGTCATCGGTAGTTTTTACACGGCGCTCGCCTCGCGGGTCTTGTACTACTACTACGACCCGCGCCACGAAGACCGCCCACCACCGCCAGATCGCCTGAGCGAAATGCTCACGCGAAGATCATTTTGCATGAGCTGCGGTGAACCCATCGCCCCGGCATTCCTGGTGCCCCTCCTGGGCTGGCTTTCCCTGGGCGGCAAGGCGCGTTGTTGCGGCGCGCGCATCGGCGGCTGGACCCTGCTGGGAGAAGCCCTGCCGGGAATTCTCTTGCCCCTCATGCTGCTGGCCGGCTTTTCCTGGCCCGCGGCCCTGCTCTCCATTCTGGCCTGTGGTCAATTGTACGTGGCCATCGCCACGGATGGAAAGTACCACGAACTGGGGGATTTGAATACCGGCCTGATCCTTTTATTCGGCGGGGGCGCGGCTTTCGCCTTGAGCAACTGGACGTTCAGCGTCTTCCTGCCCCACCTTTATACGGCCGGCGCGGTGCTCGGCATTTTTTTGCTGCTGTACGTGCTGGGTGGTTTGTTCAAGCGCGACGGCCTGCGTCAAATGGGTTCGGGCGATGTGCCCCTGGCCGCGGCGCTGGGTCTCTTCGTCGGTTTTCCCTGGGCTCTGGTTCTGTTCAATACGGCGTCGGCCGCCGCCATCATTCACGCGGCGTTGATCAAAAGAGACCTCAGGGCCGGGATTCCCTTCGGAGTTTCCATGGCCATCGCCGCGTTCCTTACGCTCCTGGTTCGTTGCGCGTGGCAGCTCTATCGGGGCGGCGCGGTTCTACCCGGCGCCGCTTGACGAAAATGTATTGCCCGGCCGACACGGCCATTGGGAATGGACCCGGGAGCAATCATCATGTCCAATCAACTCATAAGTGAAACACGCGAAGGCAACGTCCTGGAGCTGGCGCTTCAATTCAATGAGAACAATGTCTTCTCGAAAGAAGCCTTCCAGGCCCTGGACGCGGCGCTGGAAAAAGCCGCCGCCGACGAAACCCTGCGCTCGTTATTGTTGACCAGCAATTCGAAGGGCTTTCTTTCCAACGGCCTGGACCCCCACGCCGTCCACGGCAAGTCCGAGGGCGAAATCAAGGAACTGATCGATCTGTTTTTCTCCGTGCTGCGTCGCCTGTTCTTTTTCCCCGTGCCCGTGGTATGCGCCATCAACGGCCACGCCATCGGATACGGCGGCATGCTGGCCTTGTTCTCGGACTTTCGCTTCATGCTGGATCGAGGGGCGCGCATCTCCTACCCCGAAATTAATATCGGGATCAGCTTGCCGGTCTTCGTCACTCAGGTGCTGGTCAATCTCGTAGGCGAAAAGAACGCGCGGGACCTGCTCTTTCTGGGCAAGGCCCTCAAGGGACCCGACGCGCTGGCCATGGGTCTGGTGGATGAACTTCATTCGGCCGAGGACCTGCCCGCGAAGGCTCGCGCCCGCGCGGCGAAATTGGCCGGCCTGCCCGCCCTGGCAGCCCGGGACATGAAAGCCAACATGCGCTTTCGCTACAGCGGAGACATCGAGGCCATCCTGGAAAAGGATATCCGGGACACAGCGGGACTCATGTTCAGCGACGATGCCAAAGAGGGTTTCGCGTCCATTATAGAGAAACGCCGCCCGAAATTCTCCTGAACAAATCCGCGGCTCCTTGAAGCCATCGGGCTTTTGCTCGGGCACGGGGCCGGATAATTTCGCTTGACGAAACTCCTCTTTTCCGAACATATGTTCGGGAAAGAGAGAGACCATGCCTAAAATCGTCAACCATGCCGAGTACAAAGCGGATATCCTGAATCGCTGCTTTGAGCTGTTCGCGCGCCGGGGATACAATGCCCTGACCATGCGCGAAATAGCGAAGGAACTCAGCATCTCCACCGGCTCCCTCTATCATTATTTCAAGTCCAAGCAGGAGATCTTTCGCGAGATGCTCACCGAGCTGGCGCGACGAGACGTCTACGACGCCGCCGGAAAGATTTCGCCGGAGCAGTCCCTGGATGAACGCATCGACCTGCTGTTTGAATTCATCGCCGAGCGCGAAAACTACTTTCGTAACCTCCTCTTTTTGGCCGTGGACTATTCCCGCCACGACGAAATCCAGAGCGACGACTTCGATCTCTCCGAAATAACGAACTATTACAAAACCGCCATTCGCGAACACAC
>CAZGYS010000892.1:0-2270 GCA_964530305.1 uncultured Leptospiraceae bacterium | reverse complement strand
CACGTACGGTTCTTAGAGGGGGGTGATCCGGTGACGGGTCGCCCCTACTCGACGCCACGTTGACTCACTATAAAAGTTACCTGAAGAGATCATCGTTGCCTCAATTAATCTAAAGAGTGCCTGAAAAGAGGACCCTCGCAAAGCCTACCAGTAATTTAATTTATTTACTTTGACTTGAACAGCCAAAATACTACCGTGAACAGGACCCCGGAGGATTCATGAAATGCTTCAAAACATTGTAGTGCAAGTAATGGTACTGATTGGCGTAGCATTACCGCTAGAAACCGAATCAAATCAAAAGCTCACCTACAGCTGTGGCCATGGGAGCAGTTACCAGGTGGAAGACTATCCCGACACCGCAAACGCGAATGCAAGAATATGGTACCCACTGAATGAGCAAGCTATGCGATACAATTGCTCCAGTTCCCTGGTCCCCAAGCATTATATACAATGCGATAACTTTTTCGCACTATATCTTCATGGAAATGAAAAACTTGTGACTGTTATGCAATACGGCCATCACTTAACAAACTGCACTAAAGATTAGTAGTTGGCGCGTTGGTGAAATCGTACGGCTTCGAGCACTACCTTGATTGAATTCACTGAATGCCTCAATGATACCTGGGATTACTTCTTCCTGACGGATCCGCGCACGCTCTCGGAGTTTCAATCACGCGAAAAACTCGGCAGCGATTTGCTGAACGCCTTCACGACCAGCGACGCGGCGGAGCGCGCGGTGGAGAACGGAGTCATGATTCCCATGGGAGGTATCGCCAATTTTCCTTATACGATTCTCTTTAATCTCGATGACGAGCCCTCGCCTTTCGCGCCGGGCGACGTCCAGTTGCGCGACTCGGGCCACATCCTCCAGGTGCAAGGCGATTCGCTGTCTCTCGTGACGGCGCCCTATCTACGCGACTGGCCGGCAAGTCGTGAATTGCCGGCCTTTACGGAAATACGCCCCAGTCTCTCCATGGAGCCCGGCTGGTACACGGTCGCAATTACTGGCGGCGAAGTTGTCCGGCATTCGGGTCATGAACCGGCTTTCGAGTTCGCCGTCCGGCGAAGCACCGAACGGCCGACTTACACCGCGGATATGAATTTCCGGTTCATTCTGACCAGTCGGGAATACTAATGCCGTGCTTGCTTTCGTTCAATCGCCGCGTTCATCCGCGGTTCCCATCTCAACATGCTCCTTTCGTCGGCATATCAGCGCAAAACTACGCTCATTTAACGCGACATAACTCCCAGCATTGCCAGATGGGGCCCCTCGCGACCAGGGCCCCGTCATCGCGAATCATCGTCGACACTTCAAGGCCGCCGCGAAGATTTCCTTCGCCGCCAGCTCATTGTAGTGAATGGTGTCGATTTCTCCGTTTTCCATGGTCAAGCGATAGCGCGTCGGCAATCTGCCGTCCCGGTCCACGCCCAGCACTTTCTCCGGATTCACGTAACAAACTTTTTCCCGCTTCGCGATATTCGCGACTTCCAGGTTCAAGGCGCGAATCTTCGGAAACAAGCCTCCGTCCATGACCGGATGAACTCCCACCAGGGTGATCTTCGTTTTCGGAAAAAGCGTCCGCACGCGGGCCAGCAAGGTCGAAACATCGCGCAGCAAATCGGGCGAGCTCGTTCCGCCGAGAATATCATTGCCGCCATTGGTGCTGATGATTACCTCGCGGATATCGTCGTCGTGATATTTACGCGATTGGGAGATCATATCGCATACGCGATTCCCCCCGACCGCGGTATTACGCCACCCGACGATGAGCCCGGGAATCGTGGTCCAGGAGTGCGCCGTGGAATCGCCGATGATCAGGCGATTGTATTTGGTCTTGTCCGCCCGAAAGCGCTCGTACATCCCGGGGGCGACGCCCGGCCAGCCCGTAAAGCTGGGATACACGTAGCCGTTCTTGCGAAGAATGTTGGGCGGAACCCGTTGCATGCAATCATCCTTGTAGTACAATTCCGGCGCCGCGGCCAGTAACTCCGTCCAACCGATTTTCTCGGGCGGTTCCTTGGGCGAAAACAACGTACATCCGCCCGCGACGATTCCGATCAGAACGGTCGTCGTCGCCTGTTTAACTATGGAAAACATTTTCATGGATCAACTCCGGCGTATATCGCTTCGCGTACAGGCGAAACGAAAGTAATCATATTAAACATGCTTCGCGCGCGAAACATGCCCGCCTCTCGGCTTATTCGCTTTCGCCCGCGTGTCACGCCGAAAAGGGTTCTCCGGCGGTCGCGACCGCGAAATAAGTCTGAAG
>CAZGYS010000891.1:0-2274 GCA_964530305.1 uncultured Leptospiraceae bacterium | reverse complement strand
CGTTATTATCTCTGGAGAATTACCCGGGGCGCTTCCGCGTTTACCATCAGCACCGGGACGGGAAAAAATTTCGTTCTGGGCAACCAGGTGGAGAGCGGAGCGCGTAAGTACTGGCACTTGAGTCGCGTAGAGGATCCCAACTGGGGAGACGCCGTCGACATAGTTTACGACGGCGCGAACATCAGCGAAATTACCACGAGCCTGGGACAAAAAGCGAAATTTATATACGATGCATCGGGGCGCATGCGGGAGATCCGGGTCTTTCGCGCGGTATCGGGCGGCGCGGATTCGCAACTGTACCGCAAGCATACCCTGACTTACAATTCCTCCATAAGTCGTTACGGCGGCGTGCCTTTGCTTTCATCGTTTTCCGAACAACGTCGGCTTGTGTCCGGCATATTCGCGCGCCCCGGAGCCGATTTGGATTTCGACTACTATTACGGCAACGCGGGCGATTGCGCGGCGGGCACGACGCAGCCCGTGTATGCCCTGTGCCGACACTTTACGAGCGCGGGCGGTATCAAGACTTTTAAATATTACAAGGGTACGCGCGCCACTTACAATCCCGTGATACGCTATGCCTTCGATAACGGGTATTCCAATAACGACGCTACTTCCGCGCGAAGTTCACCCGCGGCCATCTGGTATAACTTCGCCAACGCGCAAAACGGTCCGAGCAATATCTACGCCCAGTACAACCAGGTAAAGGTTTATCCCGGCGGCAAGACTCAGGGCGGCGGCCTGGCGGATCCCACGGATCCGTACGGTCGTACCGAGTACTATCTGTTCAATGGGCGAAACAAAACCGGCGCTCAAGCCTTAATCAATCTACCGACGGACTATGGCGCGGACGTGGATTTCGCGGCCGCGGTACTTCGGGGCAAGCCCTACATGTCCTTGTCGTTCAAGGTAACCGGCGGTCCACCGGTCGCGGTGCCGGTGGCGGGAGATACGCGCGTGTGGTCCATCGCCTCTTTAAATGGGAACAAGCTGGCTCGTATCTCGAAGCGAAGGTCCGGAGTGGACAAGGTATCGAAAGTTCGCAAGTATCAGTACAATACACAATACAGTCTGCCCATCGCGGTCTCAACCATCCAGCGTAATCCGGGCATGGCCGATACTTCTCGGACGCAGGAAATCAAGCGAACCATAACGTACGCCTACGAAACCCATGCCGCCCTGGGCGAATCCGGCTTGCGATTACTGAAAGCTCCCGCGCGGACCGCGACTCTCGTTCGAACCGCGGGCGAAAGCAACTGGCGCGTGACGGCGGCGAGGGCCTTCCACTGGAAAAACTGGACTTCCGCCGCCGATTCAAACTGGGCGCCTTTCGCCACCTATGTATTAAACGAAGAAGTGCCGGCGGATCAACTGAACCGAGGTTCGGCGGAGCCTCCGCCCGCCGCGTGGTTCGCCGTGAGGCGCGTAGTCAATCGCAATCGCCGGGGGCGGCCCTACTATTGGACCAATGTGGACGGCGTCGGCGCTTCGGTGCTCTATGATTGGACTGAAAAAACGTTTCCGGTTTTTCGCGTCGTCAACGCCTCGGTCGTGAACCATGAGGCGGGTTACTTCGGTTTCGAAGCCTATGAAAACAATCGTTGGCGGGCAAGCAATGGTGAACTCATCGCCTCGGATGCCCACACGGGCGCGAAAGCCTACGGCGGCTCCAATATCAGCATCGCCCCCAATACCTACACCCCTCGCGCGGACGCGAAGCGATACGTCGTGTCGGCCTATGTTAAGCCGGCGGGCCCCGACGGAACGTGTTCGGTGGGATTCAAGAACGCGGAGCGATGGGTGGCCCGCGGGACATTGAGTTATCATCCCGGCAAAACCGGGTGGACCTATCTTCAGGCACTAACGCCCGGCGTGCCGGACGCGGGGGACAAACCTACCATAGAATGCACCAGCGGCGCCGCGGACGATGTACGCTACGGCCCGTTGGACGCGCGCCTTCGAGTCCTGGTATACGACTGGGATAAGAAACGGGTCATCGCGCGCATGGGCCCCAATGGCGAAACCACGCGAAACCTCCGGGACGGTTTCGAGCGGCCCATTATCGGGGTGGGGCCGGGGGAAGAGGCGCGCTTTCGCGACATGCGTTACAATTCCCGGGCCGGCAAGTTGCTCCACGACGGTTCCGACGGGTTTGATCCCCGATTTCCCAACATGAGTTTAAGGTCGGTGGCGCGGGACGTGGGCGGCGGCGTCTGGGATGATTTTAGTTTTGAGGCCGGGCTTAAATTTACCGGGCTTGCGAACATGACGGTG
>CAZGYS010000890.1:0-2274 GCA_964530305.1 uncultured Leptospiraceae bacterium | reverse complement strand
GCCATATTGGTGAGGGCGATGCTGTGATCCCCTTCCACGCCGCGCACGATGTTGTTGGTAGTAAGCCTGCACTTCGCGCGATCTTCCTCCCGCAGGCCGGTGGCCTCCAGAATGGCCTGGCCGGCCGCTTGCACCTCTCCCTGGTCGGCATGGTGAATTTCCAGCTGACCGAATTGCCGTTCAGTGATGACGACGCCCAGGCGAACCCGCGTGGCTTTTAGAGCCAGGTCGATCATCTGGTGGATTTCCATGGCCGGCGCGATCTCGATATACATGGCCGCGTCGTATTCGCTGGGATCGAAAGCTTTGTTGTCCTTGGCGACATAACTAGCCAGTTGCGGTTGCAATTGATCCAGGAAGGAAAAGGTTCTCAGCTGATACGATGAAGCCATCTAAACGCTCCGTTGCGAAGATTGGTATGAACGGCGGCGCGGCGTGCTGTTCCATGCGCTCGTTCGTAGTCGAGCGAACAACGGGTTGGAATTTTCGTAAAGTAAATAATTGGAATCGCGCTTTGCGATTGCGAAACCGGAAGCATGGCGCGCGATTCTTCGTGCAATGCACACTGAATTTTTCATAAACTCGTGAAATCGCATAATAAAAGCGCCATTTGAATTTTTTCATTGAATTTACGGGAGCGTTCCGAAAACATCTTTACCATGCGAAAAACGGACGGTGCGCGTATCGTGCCCGAGCGAAACCGTTAATAATGATATTTCGGGCTGGAGGGAATATGAGTGAGATAACGCAGGATGCGCTGGGCATGATTGAGACGCGCGGATTCGCGGCAATGGTGGAAGCCTCCGATGCAATGGTGAAAGCCGCTCGAGTCGAGCTCGTGGGCTATGAAAAAATCGGCGGCGGGTATGTAACGGCAATCGTCCGCGGAGACGTCGCCGCGGTAAAGGCCGCCACGGACGCCGGCAGCAAGGCGGCCGCGCGCATCGGAGAACTGGTCACCGTGCACGTCATTCCGAGACCTCACGCGAATGTCGACGGCTCTCTGCCTCTCGGCCGAGGCAAGTCTTAAGCACAAGTCTCAATCGGGCAATCGCGCGGGCATGACGCCGCAAGCGTGATTGCCGAGGACGGCATATCATGATCCTCGGAAGAGTGGTCGGCAATATCGTATCCACCCATAAGGATCCGGGCATCGCGGACATCAAGCTCCTGCTCATCGACAAGATCGATACCGAAACAGCCAGGGGCAAGGGCGACTATCTGGTGGCCATGGATTCCGTGGGCGCCGGTAATGGAGACGTGGTACTCGTGGTTTCGGGCAGTTCCGCCCGCATGACCGAACTTACCACCGGCCGCCCGTGTGATGCCGCCGTGATGGCCATCGTGGAACTCGTGAACATGGACGACAAGGTCGTCTACAATAAGAGCGAGGATATATAGACGCATGGTTCTGGCGCGCGTAGTAGGCAATGTGGTCGTGGAGCGCAAGACTGAATGGATTGACGCGCCCGTATTTTTGCTGGTTGCTCCCGTGAATCGTGCCGGGAAGCGAGTGGGGTCGCCGCTGGTGGCCCTGGATCCCCTGGGCGCGAAGCAGGGAGAACTGGTCATGCTGACGCAGGGTTCCAGTTGCCGCCAGACGGAAGGTACAAAGGACCGACCGGTGGACGCCCTGGTGGCCGGCATCGTGGACCTGGCGGAGCACGACGGCCGCTATACCTATAAAAAGGACGAGGGCTTTCTGGCGGAGGCCAATCCATGAGCGCCGCCTTCCCTTCGCGCAAGCCCATCGCCGCGGGCAACTGGAAGTTGCACAAAACCGCGGACGAAGCCGAGCAATTCTGTCGTGAACTCACCGCGGGTCTTGGTCCGGCCGACGCGGCTTCCATTGAAATCATCATCGCCCCCACGGCCATCGCCCTGGAGCGAACGCGCGCGTCGCTCTCCCGTGCCGATGGAATCGCCGTGGCGGCACAAAACTGTCATTATGAAAATCAAGGCGCTTTCACGGGTGAAATTTCGCCGCTGTTGATTCGCGACCTGGGTTGTACCCACGTGATCCTGGGGCATTCCGAGCGGCGGGCCATTTTCGGCGAAAGTGACGATATTATTCGCCGCAAGATCGGCGCGGTGCTTAAGGCCGCGCTCGTACCAATTTTCTGCGTCGGCGAAACCCTGGAAGAGCGAGAGGGCGGTCGTGTTCGCGAAGTTCTGGAGCGGCAGGTAGTCTACGGTCTGGAAGGCATCGACCTGCGCGGGCCCGGGGACCTGGTCATAGCTTACGAACCCGTCTGGGCCATCGGCACCGGGCGC
>CAZGYS010000889.1:2030-2277 GCA_964530305.1 uncultured Leptospiraceae bacterium | reverse complement strand
CCGAACGAATATTTCCCGCGCTTCAAGCGCCGCGAAATGACCGCCCCTTTCGGCCTCGTTCCAATAAACAATATTCTTGAAACGTCCCTCGGCCCAGCGTCGCGAAGGGCGAAACAGCTCGCCTGGAAAAATCGTGCAACCCGCGGGCCCCGTGACCGGACCGAGATCGGGCCGCGCATAACTCTCCCGGTAAATGCGCGCCGCCGAGGCTCCGGCGGCCGGCAGCCAGTACCACATCAAGTCATCC
>CAZGYS010000889.1:0-2020 GCA_964530305.1 uncultured Leptospiraceae bacterium | reverse complement strand
GGCGTTCCTCGCGAATTCCACCGAAGCCGGGACCATGAGTCCACTCCGCGAATTTTTCCAGGACCCAGGCCGCCAGGGCCCCCGGCGAATCCACAAGGCCGTAACCAATGGTCATGGGGCGAGTGGCCTGCACCATCGCGTAAGCCGAACCCAGGCGATTGAACTCATCTCGCCCGGCGATCTCCGCGGACTCTTCCTTCGTGGGAAGCAGGAGCATCTCCGGCGGCGGCGGAGCCACGACCATGTTCAAGTGGATCCCACGGCAATGCTCGGGAAAGCGATTCAACAGTGCCGTCGAAATCATGGCCCCCCAATCGCCGCCCTGCGCGAAATAACGTTCATAGCCCAGCGCGAGTATGACGGCGTGGAACGCGTCGGCGATGCGTTCCACGGACCAGCCGGTCACGCGGGGTTGTTCGGAAAATCCGAAGCCGGGCAGACAGGGAATGACCAGGTGAAACGCGTCTTCCGACCTGCCGCCATGGGCAACGGGATCGATGAGCGCGGGAATCGCATCCAAAAATTCAATGACGGACCCGGGCCAACCGTGACTCAAAAAGAGCGGTCGCGCATGGGCCATGGGAGAACGAACATGCAGAAAACGAATCGTCAACGAATCCACGACCGTTTCGAACAGACCCAGATCATTGAGTTCGTTTTCCACCCGGCGCCAATCATAGGCTTCGCGCCAACGCAGCAGCAGCGCCTCCAGCTCCCGGGGCGTGGGACCGGGGCCCGGCAAGGGATCAGGTCGGGGGAAGCGCGCTCGTTTCAGACGAGTACGCAAATCGTCCAGGGCGTCCTCGGGAATATCGACGATGTAGGGGCGAATCTCCACGCTGGTTTCGATACGGATGCTCGTTCAGCCTTCGACTTCCATGCCGGTCAGGTATTCCTGCCCATCGCCCGAGGCGACATCACTCCCGACCACTTCGGACTCAAAGGAAGAACGGGGAGCGTCCGGAACCACGTGACAATCCAGGCAACGCGCCTCGTAGATTCGCTCCGGATGCGCATCACTCCGCGAGACCGCGCGGGTATTTCCGAGATTGGTTCCCACCACGACGACTTCCTCGTGAAATGACGCCGGGACGTAGATGGGCTCCCCATTGGGATACTCGCGGACGTACACCAGTTTCTGGGAATACTGGGCTTCGGCCCCGCAGCGTACGCAGACCGCGGACAACTTCAGGGATTCATGGGCGATGGCGAGATAGTCGCCCACCGTGCGATTGGAGTCCGGGATGGGAAACGGCCGCCGGCGAAAATCCATATCCAGAAAGGACATCACGACATCGATGCCCCGATCGGAGAGAGCGTGCAGCAGATCGAACAAACCGTCGTCGAAAAACTGCCCCTCCTCGATACCCACCAGGTTCGTGCCCACTTCAATCAGTTCGTGGATCTCGGCGGGCGATTGTACGGGATGGGCCTGCTCACCGAACTCCCCCTTTTCGGCCTCGGGCGCCAGATGATGGGGCAACACCAGTTGGCGGGAATAGCGCCCGTCCGAAATCGGCTTAAAAAGCAGGCAGGTCTTTTTGGCCACTCGAGCCCGGCGGATCCGGCGCAGGAGCTCCTCCGTCTTGCCCGAGAACATGGGGCCGTGGATGGCGGTGATCTTACCTTTCTTCATTTTTGTTCCGCGGGCGGCGACCCGAGTCGGAACTTCACCGGACGCGGCATTGCATGTCAAGGTTTTGATGGAGTAAGGGTCGAAGGGCAAAAGATCGGACGGTGGAAGGGTGAGAAATTTTTGTAAGGATAACCCGCCGCCGCGGACGAATGGGCACGGCGAAAAACGATTTCCCGGAACACGGGTCCCGGGGGATCATGGTCGCCGAAATATTCGCGAACGCACAAGGAGAATGGAATGTCGGATCAATGGAAGGCACTGAGCGCGGACCCCGCTACACTCACGGACGCGCGCCTGCAATTACACTATGCGGCTATGCTGGCGGCGGCTCCGGCACAGACCTACATCCCCCACCGGGACGACTATACCGAAGGCAGCATGGAT
>CAZGYS010000888.1:0-2279 GCA_964530305.1 uncultured Leptospiraceae bacterium | reverse complement strand
GGCACCCCGGCCGCCGGTCCGCCGCCGGTGGGACCGTCCAGGACCCGTAAACCGCGCCGCTGAAACGCCTGGCGAATGGACCCGCGGATGCGCTTCTCCAGCGCGGGATTCCCGCGCGATTTATAGGGCTGGAATGCTCCCAGATAGACGACTCGATTGTCCGCCGAGTCGGTCGTCGGATCGGTTTTGCCCCCGCTCTGAGACCATGCCGGGGAGAAAGAGCCGGCCACGCACAGGGCCGCCGCCAGGAGCCGGGCAAATGGAATGGTCATCGGACCTGGTTTCATCAGTTTCAACATTTCGATCGACGCATAGTCCGGCGAAAGCTCCCGGTTGCCGCCAAACCCGCCGCGTTGATCCTACGACCCGCGCCCGGCCAGTACGGGGAAAAAAATAGGATGCCGCAAGAGAAAATTCCCGGGCCATAAAAAAGAATTACCGATCCGTAAAAAGGTTTGCCGGCACCTTCGGCGACCGGATAAATTACGGGCCGCGAAACAGGCGGCGGGACACGGCCATGGGTTTGTTCGATCGATTCCGGAAGATAAAATACAAACTGATCCTGCTGACCTCCGGCGTCGTGTTCGTCAGCGTTACGATTCTCTCCTACATTGTCTTTCAGCAATTCCGCACCGTCCTGCTGGAAAAGACCATCAGCGTCTGCGCCAACCTTTCCACCAATATCTCGAACTTCGCCAAGGAAGAATTACTCATCAATGAGATCTTCGACGGCACGCGCAACGCCATCAATCTGATGCGCAAAAATCGAGTAGAGGGTCTGCGCAACACTTACGTGATCAATCTGGATGGTCGCATCGTGGCCCACACGGCCGCGGATATGGTGGGCAAACGGGCCAACGCCGAGGACCTCAAGTTCTATTCCCGCCTCTGGAAACTGGCGTTCACGGAAATCAATCTGGAGGGCCGACCGACGCTGCGTTTCGCCTATCCGATTTTCATCGTGTATCGTAACGAGCCGCTGCGGGTCGGCACCGGCGTCTTCGAATTCGACAAGAACGAGATTTACAAACCCGTGGACGACATGCTTAACTACGTCGTCGTCACCAGTCTAATTCTAATCATCAGCATCGTGCTTTTGACTCTTTACCTCTCCACGCGCTTGAGTCGCCCCATCGAGGAAGTGGCGCATACGGCGTCGATCATCGCGCAGGGCAATCTGGGTACGCAGGTGAAGGTCGATGCCGGCGGCGAAATCGGACAACTGGCACAACGAATCAACGATATGTCCGCGAAGCTGCTGGAAGCGGAGGAAAGACGCCGCGAGATGGAAGACATCAAGGTTCAGCAGGCCGCCATAGGACGCGAACTGGAAATCGCCCACGGTATCCAGATCGCCGTACTGCCTCTGAATCAGGAAATCGGCCCCTACTCATTTCTGGGTTTCATGGAAACGGCGGACGAAGTGGGCGGCGACTACTACGATTGCATTCGCATCAAGCAGGACAAACAGGAGCACTACTGGTTTTTCATCGGCGATGTTTCCGGTCACGGTTTACAATCGGGTCTTACCATGCTCATGGCTCAAACCGCCATCCAGTCCATTATGGAAGTGGGCAAGAATCTGGATCCGGCCTCGGCCTTCGTCTCGGTGAATCGCGTGCTCTACGCGAACCTGAATCGCCTGCGCGAAAACAAATACATGACCGCTTCCTTCTATCGAGCGGACGCCCGGGGTAATTTCCTCATGGCCGGCCTGCATCTGGACACGCTGGTGCATCGGGCCAAAACCGGCGAGGTCGAAATCATTCCCTCGGACGGCATGTGGCTGGGCATCGAAGAGGACGTGGACCAGTGGATCAATAATGGTAAGTTCAAGCTGTCCAAAGATGACACCATTTTGCTGTATACCGACGGCATCACCGAGGCCGTGGATCGCCGGGGCGGCATGTTTGACGACGAGCGTCTGATTGAATCTTTCCGAAAGTACGGCGATCTGAGTCTGGATCAGATCCAGCACAATCTACTGGACGACCTGCTGGCGCACATGGACGGCGCGGAGCGAAGAGACGACATAACATTCGCATTGATCCGCAGAAATTAAAATTGACCCCTGGTTGATTATTTATACACTCGAACCTTGAGGCCGAGCACCGGATGTCCTTCTCATACAAAATAGAGCCGGAATGGAATATTCTTAAGAATATTAAAGAGTCCATCGAGAACGATCCAGCGATAACCAGCCGATCGCCCGCACCTGGCCGCCAGCTTGTTTGAGCACCACTTCCGTTCCATCAAGACGCTCACTGCCAATCACGTCT
>CAZGYS010000887.1:0-2280 GCA_964530305.1 uncultured Leptospiraceae bacterium | reverse complement strand
CTGGACGCGGGGCATGATACTGTTTTTGAAATCACGGGCCCGGCGCGGGTTAATCTACGCCGCGCGCGCGGACCGGCTCCGGATATTCACATGGACGTGGAATACGGAAGCGTGGCCGTCTTTTCGCGCGGCCATGACAAATCGAAACGCGTGGTCTGGTCCTCGGGTGATTTCGTCTATACCATGACGGGCACCGTGGCGCGCCTCACGGTCCGGGGCGATTCGCGTCGCTTGAGCGTGGCGCGCGGTTCTTTTCGCGTGCGCTCTCCGGCGCGGGAGAAACCCGTTTCGGTCGGCGCGGGACGAGTCCTGGAGGTCGGCGGAAGCAGCTTCAAGGAACTGGCGTTGCCTGAACGGGAGCGCGCCGAGCTGATTGAAAGCGATGAGAAGGCGCACCATCCGCCGCCCGGGGAAAGTAAAACCGCGACCCCGCGCCTGGATCCCGGCCTGGAACTGAAGACCGAGGAAGCCATCCGGGAACACTATGGTTCCATTTCGCGCGTCGTGCTTACCAATGGAACCGAATACCGGGGTTTCCCCGTGCGCGAGGGGAATCGTTGGCGTGTACACACGATTTACGGCATCGTCCACGCCGATAGTAAGTTCGTGCGGAGCGTCGAGGTTCTGCGATGAGTCGCGCCCGACTGGTCGCCGTAGGCTTTGTACTCTTTTTCATCTCTCCCCTCGCGGCTGATACCGTCATCCTGAAGAATGGAAAGCGTTTCGAGAACGTGGCCGCGCGTCCCCTGCCCGGCGGGCGATTGCGAATCACTTTTGGAAACGGGCGCGTTATTTTTCTGAAGCGGGACGCCGTGCGCTCGCTGTTTATCGCGCCCACGGTTCTAAAAAAGGCTCCGCGCTCTCGCCGTCGACCGAGGGCGCGCATCGCCGCGGCGAAACCAAAACGCGTTCGTAAGCCGGTAAAAAAAATTTCGGAAAAGAAAACCCCCGAGAAAAATACTCAACCGAGACCCGCGAAGCAACCCGCGCCGTCGGAAGAGCCCCGACCCGCCCGCGTCGTGTATCGCAAAGAGCCCGTCGCCCGGGTAACGACGACTCCTGAACCGGCGGCTCGCAGGGCCCCCGCGGCGAAAGCCCCGCCAACGCTCAGCCCCTGGTCGCTGGCCGTGCCCGGCGTTCGCTTCGAGGGGGAAGGGGGACATAACTGGCTGGTTTTCGGTTACTTGCTCACGGGGTCGCTGATTGTCGCGCAGGGGAATACGGCGCTGGCGACGGCGCGATCCGATTTCGACTTTGCCAATAACCTGGGCGTGGCGAGCATCGCGGGCAATGTGAGTTTCGGTTTCGATCAGACGGCCGGGTTAGTGCTGTTCCGAGAGCTGCGTCTGGCCGCCGCGAAGCGTGGATATTTGGCCGCGGACCAGATGAATCTGGGAGCCCTGCTCATTGTGGGCGCGTATCTCTACAATGCCTGGGAATTGAAATGGAGCGGGGGAGTCCCCGCGCGAAGCGCTCCCGGGACGGGGTCCGCCGCGGGCGCCCGGGTGGAGCTGAACTTGAAGGGTGGTAATCGTTTCGCGGCACGGGGCGATTCCGAACTGCGCGTGAGCTGGTCGCTGCGTTTCTAGGCCGGGGAATCACGGGGCGCCGTTTTTGATTCTAAAATAGTCTTGCTAGGCAGGGCCCGTGTCGTGAAGTGCTTGGGTGGCTCAAAGCAAGGTTCTCATTCTCGGCGGCGGTTACGCGGGTCTATCCTGCGCCATGGACCTGGCCGGCGTCGACGGTAATCCGTTTGAAATCCATCTCATGGATGGGCGCGCGGATTATCTCAATCTGGTTCATCTTCATAAGACCATTCATACGCCCCTGAACAACTTTCGCATTCCCTACGCGCGTCTGGCAAAAGAGAAGGGCTTTACCTTTCACCACCGGCAAATCGCCTTCGACGAAGGGACGCTCAAGGAATGGAGCGCGGCCGGCTCCGCGGACGGTCTGCCCTTCGATTACCTCGTCGTAACCACGGGCTCGGTCGCCTATCCCCTGGAGAAATCGGCGCCGCCTGAATTGCTGGGTCGTCGGGTCGCGGGCCTGGAAGGCCTCAAGGACACCGGCGCCCGGGAAATCATGGCTTCGTTCACCGAGCAGGCGGCCGCGGCTACGGGCGATGCCCCCGCCGGTTTAACCGTGGTGGGGGGCGGTCCCACGGGGATTCAGTTTCTGTTCGAGCTGGATGATTTTCTCAAGCTGCGCAAACTGAACTATCGCCTGCGGCTGGTGAACCTGGACGACAAGTTGCTGCGGGGCTTTCCCGGGCGCCTC
>CAZGYS010000886.1:0-2283 GCA_964530305.1 uncultured Leptospiraceae bacterium | reverse complement strand
CACCCGAGAGCGGACCAGCTTCATGAACATTTCCAGCACGGTCTCATGGGACAGGCGCGGCAGGACTTCGCGAATAATCGCGTCTTCCCGCGCCGAGTCTTTTTCCCCGCGATTCACGGCCAGTAAGCGCGCGATGATCCCCGCGGCGTCTCGCTCGCCGAGATCCGGCAACAACAAGAGCGATGCGTAGAGACCGCGGCGCGTATCCAGTAAAGCCTTGTGCTCGGCGTTTTCCAGGGGCAATCCGCCCGAAATAAGTCTGTTGATTAGATTTTGCATGGTTATTCTCCCACGATGACGATGCCTGAGTCCGCGCGCGAAACGACGCAATCCGCGCGTACACGCACGAAACCATAAGTTATAGGCGAAATGAGATGCGCCGCCGGTCTCCCGGTCGGCCTGGAGGGTTAACTCAAGAGGGAACGACGGGGATCCGCGGCCCGCGAGGCCGTGTTATGATAAACGCTGATCATATATCATTGATCCTTGTATAAGTGCGAAACTCCGAGATGGGGGGACAGGCATAATCTCGCTAGAAATGGTAATCTTCCAGATTACCTGCTTTTATGACAGGCAGGCCAAAACGAGACCCGTCCAGTTCCCGGAATTGATTTATGAGACGAAGATCACGCGCGCCGACGCGACGAAAAATGAAAAAAATTCAACGGCTCGGAAATTTTTTTCACGTAGACGTCCACGCAAACACGACGATAAGCGAATCGCGAAGCACTCAGTTGGAACACAGGCGCGTGATGTACAAACTTCCCCGGGCGTCGACGGAAGCGCCGCCGCCGGAATTCGTGACGGTAGCGACCAGACCGACGTATTCGCCCGCGCTGAAATTAACGAAGCGCATGCCGTTGAGCGCGTCATTGAAGCCGCTCATATTCTGCATGGAAGCCCAGACATCATTGATGATCACGCCGTTGCGCGCGATTTTGATGTGTCTTTGTCCGCCCGTATTCGCGCGCCAGGTGATGTGCGTGAATACCATGTAGGTTCCCGTCGCCGGAATCGTGAGCCGACCGGGAGCCGACGACGAAAACATATTCGCGCCGTCCACCGTCTCCACGTCCAAATTCAGCAGGGCGTCGGTTCCATCGGCCACGGTTTGATCCGCGCTCATGCCCGCGGCGGCGAAGTACGGCGTGCAATCGGGAATCCCGTTTATGGCCGCGTTCAAGGCGTCGAACTTGCCTTTGATATCGGCGGCACTCACGACGGCGCCCGACTGAATATTGCCGGTGTCGAAACCGCTCACGGTTACGGCAATCGCGCCGGCCGTTGCGAAAACCGACAGGGTAAAAACCACGCCCATAACCAGCGCCCTGGTAATATCCTTCAACAAACCGCCCATCACTCTTCAAGCCTGGCCGAAAATATCGAACGGGTCAAGGCGAAATGCCCCGGCGCCGCGGCCCCACGCAAGGTTTGTGAGAAACGATTTGCAGTCTTCCGAGAGCATGTTCCATTCCTTGACCGCCATGGAGCCGGCCATACAAAGGCCCCATGGCCAAGAAAAAGACGAAAGCCGCCTCGCCGCGCAAAACGACGAGCCGCAAGACCGCGAAGCGTAAGACCACGCCCCGCAAAACCGCAAGTCGTAAGACCGGCGGCGCCAAAAAGAAAAGCCCGGCTTCCATGAATCTTCAGGAAAAGGTTCATGAGAAAATCCACGAACACACGGGACTGCGCCGCCTTTCCAAATACGCGATTTTCGCCATATCGATTCTAATCGCCGCGCTCATCAGCGAAACCATTGAGACCATCACCGGGTCCTTCGTGGATCAGAAAACCTATACCGCGGTGATCATTCGCATGCTGGTCATCCTGGCCGTCTATGTGCCTCTGTTCGGTTTCCTGGATCGCTACATCAACCAGGCGTCCAACAAGTACATCAGTTGGAGCAAGAACCAGGTTCGCAACAGTCGCCTGGGTTTACTGCTGGGGTTCATCGCGGCGCTTTTCATTCTGTTCTTATTGTTCGCTTACCTGGTGCACCAGCTTAACTTTTTCCAGGACCTGCCGAGCTTACTGGGCTTTTGAATCTTCTCCTGAATCTTCGTCCAATCAGATAGCGGCTCATGGACTTCATCATCGGCGCCAGTGTAGTTTTGTTCGTGCTGACTTTGCTGCTTCTCACGCAAGGGGGGCGTCGCTTGACCATGGGCCGCAAGTCTCCCGCGGGCCGAAAGACGAAAGCGGATCCCGAAGCCGCGCAATCGCCTTCCAACGCGGACATCGCCGCGGGCGGACGCAAGGCCCTGGAGGAGTTACTGAAAC
>CAZGYS010000885.1:0-2284 GCA_964530305.1 uncultured Leptospiraceae bacterium | reverse complement strand
GACGGCGATAGGGAATCGCATTCAAGTGCTTATTGTAGAAGGCCGCGAACGCACGGCCGCCCAATGGGATGGATTCGTGGGCGTCCAATCGCCGCCGAATGTACATGCCGGGAATAAAACCGTCGATGTCCTCATGAATGGGTTCCTCGGGCTCCAGGCCGACCTGGAGTTTCACCTGTTCCAGGCTGCGCAGGCGATTTTCCGCCAGGTCCACCAGGTCCGAGTGATCCGACAGATAAACCAGAACGCGATGTAATTCCTTTTGCCGGTCGACGAGACGATCCGTGTTCTCCACAAGATCAATCAACTCCAGGCGAAAGTCGTTGAGATCGTCGTCCGTGATCTCGCTCGCGCGGGGGACGTCGTAGTCGAAATCGTCGTCCACCCCGTCCAGGTAGGCGAACATTACCAGGAAGCCGGCCATGACGACGGCCAGGGCTCCCAGTCGACCGACGCGTCGAGCCAGACGCGCGTAGGAAATACTGAAGGAGCGTATGCGAGCGCGATTGGGATATTCGAGCACCAGCAAGAGCTCGCGCTTTTTTTTACGGCGATAAACTACCGAAGAGGAAGCCATAGATCCAGAACGACGCGCACCAGAATCAGGGCGCTTACTCCCAGCACGGCCATGATGATATACGGCCGAACATTGATGAATCTCCCCAGGATGGCCGGAGGGATCAGAACAGGTATCGGCAGGAGCACCAGCCAGTAATAAGAGACGGTTTCAATATAAAGTAAGACGGACAGGACGGACAAAATCAGCGCCAGCCAGGCAAAAAGGCCGACCTGAGGGATAAGTCGAAGGGCGAAGCGCATGACGTCTCCGGTTCAGGAGTCGGACTTCCGGGGATGGAACTTGCGGCTGCCGGGAACTTCCTTGCCGGCCTCGAATAATAGTTCCTGTTTAAGGGAACCGTCGGGATGGTAATTGCGATACACGCCCTGCAAGGCACCCTTGCGATAGTTTTCCTCTCGCTCCAGGTTGCCCTCGGGATAGTAATACAGCCAGCGCCCCACGCGCAGGTCCGCTTCGAATCGCCCGCGCGCGGCGACCTTACCGTCTTGAAAGAACTTTACCTGTTGGCCGTGGTACTTGCCGGCCTTGAATGAGCCCTGCTCTTCCACTCGCCCGTCCGGATAAAAACGGCGATAGGGTCCGTTCTCGGTACCATATTCCGCATCCAGCTTAAAGAGCGGGGCGTTGATGGGCTCGGCGGCGTAGCGCTGTTCGAGGTAGAGGCGACCGGATTGATCCCAGTACTTCCATTGCCCGACTTTTTTGCCTTCGTCGTAGGCGCCGCGCGCCGTCATGACGCCGTTGCGAGCATAGTGCATCCAGAGCCCATTGGGAAGCTTGTTCTTGAGTTGGCCTTTTTTAGCCAGGCGACTGTTGGAAAAATAGCGGAGCTGTTTTCCGTCCTTCGACGTGACGACCCATTGCTTGGTAGATTTATCGAGCTTCGCATGGGCCGGAACGCCTTTGGGCGGCACGGGAGTGGTCAGACGATGACACCCGCCCATGAAGGTGGCCGATATCAGAAGCACCGCCGGCAAGACCGCCGACGAAGCAAACGAGAAAGTCGCGGGAGAAGGAATCCGAAAGCTGGGCTTCATGGCGGATCGAGGTGATTTCGGCCGGGCGATTCGGTCTCAGCGAATAAAGATTTCCCGCTCGGCCAGTTTATCCCCATTGCGGGCCGTAACTTGAATTCGATATTGTCCCGGGGTGAATGAATTCTGAAAGTAAATGTAGGTAACGGTTTCCGGCAAAGTGCGACTCTTGCTGGCCACCTCGCGGAAAGTACCGCCGATGCGTTTCTCGGCCGTGATGCGCACCAGATCGGTTTGAAGCTCGCCCTCGTTCCATTGAAAACGCACGAAGACCGAACCGCCGTGCCCCGGGGAAACCGTGGTAGCCTGCGACGCCTGCGCCACACCCGCGTCCGTAATGGGCGAAGACGAAATGGCCAGCACGTATTCCGGCGCGAAGAACATGCCCACCAGGGACTGCACGCCCCAGGCCAGTAACAATAAGATCAGCAGTCCCGCTCCAATCTTGGCGATACCGCCGAAACCGCCGCCCTCGGACTGACTGTCCGTATAATCTTCCAGGCGAATGTCACTGCTGACATTGTAGATTGACTCCCTGGTTTTCGCCATGCCTATCGTCTCCGCTCTTCGCGTTGAATAATCCCGTGCCGCCCTGGTGGGACGGGACGCCGGTTCATTCGTCGTTCTCTTGCCGGTGTTTTCGCTACCGGTATTCTCTTTGCCGCTATTA
>CAZGYS010000884.1:0-2291 GCA_964530305.1 uncultured Leptospiraceae bacterium | reverse complement strand
GACAATGTGATGATCATTGATCCCGCCACCAATACCGTGGATACGACGACATTAAAGCACGGACTCACGGGTCAGTTCTCCGGAGGCGTGCTGGCGCCCAATGGTAAAATTTACTTCATGCCTCAGGTCAACGGCGCCACGGACGTCATGATCGTCGACCCCACGACCAACACCATTTCCTCCATCACCGGATTCGCTACCGCCACGAATGTTTTCTCCGGCGCGGTGCTGGGCCCGGACGGCAAAATCTACGCCGTACCGGCCGGCGTAAAATACGTGGGCATCATTGATCCCCAGACGGATACGCTGGACGAAACAACCCTGACCTTCACTTCGGCGGCGGGCGTGGCGTACTACGGCGGAGCTCTCGCGCCCAATGGCACCATTCACATGGTCCCGCGCCAGGAAACGGACGGGCTCATCGTCGATCCCCTCAACGGAACCATAGACAAGACCAGCATCACCGGCTTACCGGGCGGATTTCTATACCAATCCGCCGCGGCTTCAGCCGACGGGCTGATTTATCATAACGCCATCGGCGGCGGCGCCACGGTCATGCCCATCATCAATCCGGTCACGAACACCTTCGAGTCCCCGACCTTGCTCAACGCCGCCGGCGGTAATCAGTTCTTCGACATCGTTGCCGCGCCAAACGGCAAGCTTTACACAATTCCCGCCAACGCGGATTATGTAGGCATCATCGACCCCCAGGCAAACGGCAGCATAAACACCAACCTCCTGGTTTCAGGTTATTACAATCACCTGTAAACCGCGGACGCGAATAGCGCTGGACCCGGACGGGGCGATGACGTCGCATGCCCCATGATCAAAATCGATCATAGAGCACGCATTCATCCGGGCGAATACGAGATCACGGCCGTGCGCGCCGGCGGACCCGGCGGTCAAAACGTGAACAAGGTGTCCACGGCGGTTCATCTACGCTTCGACATCAACGCGTCTTCCCTGCCCATGCAGTATAAAGAACGGCTTTTGCAAAAAAGCGATTCGCGTATTACGTCCGCCGGGATACTTCTAATTAAGGCCGAAAGACATCGCACGCTGGAAAAGAATAAGGCCGACGCCCTGAAACGCCTGCGGGAAATCGTGAAGGCGGCCGGCGTCATGCCGAAGGCCCGTAAGAAAACGAAACCATCGCGCTCCTCCCAGACAAAGCGACTGGACCACAAGAAAAAGCGCGGCAAGGTCAAATCCCTGCGCGGGCGCGTGTCCGAATAAACGCCGGCCGGACTTTTCTTCATGGAGTATCATCGCATAGGCGATACCGATCTAAACGTGAGCCGACTCTGCGTCGGTTGCATGAACTTCGGCGATTCGGCTTCGCCCGAGGAATCACGTCGCATTATAGACGCGGCCCTGGACACGGAAATCAATTTTTTCGATACCGCCAATGTCTACAATGAGCGCGAAGGCGAAAAGCTCCTGGGCGAGACCCTGACCGGTCGCCGTGACAGGGCCGTTATCGCCACCAAGGTTCAGGCGCCTCAATTCGAAGAGAACGTCCCCGACCACGGCACCTGGATTAAGGAACAATGCGAAGCATCGCTGAGGCGATTGCGCAGCGACTACATTGACCTGTACCAGCTGAACTGGCCCCAGGACGACACTCCGCCCGAAGGCGTGCTCGACGCCCTGGAGGCACTCATGGACGCGGGCAAGGTACGCGCCATTGGTTGGTCCACCATCGCGCCCTGGCAGGCCGTGGAGTTCAACTTTCGCGCGCGCGAAGAGGGACGCCGGCCCTTCGTTTCCATTCAATTTCCCTACCATCCCCTGGACCGTCGCGCCGAACGCGAACTCATTCCCATGGGCAAGCGTCACATGGGCGCCATGCTGGCCTGGGGCCCCCTGGCCGGGGGATTTCTGGCGGGCAAGTATTCGCCCCGGGACGGCAAGACGAAAGATTGGCGCTGGGGCATCACCGAGGATCACTTCAAGCCCGAGGCGTTCCGAATCCTGGAAACGCTGCGCGAAATCGCCGCACGGCATGCTTGTTCACCCGCGCGAATCGCCATGGCCTGGTGCGCGGGAAGCGAAGGCGTAACCAATGTCATCGCGGGGCCGCGCACGGCCGAGCACCTGGAGGAGTATATCCGGGGCATGAACCTGGAACTGGACGCCGGCGAGCGCGCGATGATCGACGAAGCGGATCGACTCGAGCAGGAGACGCGCTCCTTGCTCGACGAGAAGCTCGGCTGATCGCGACGTGCGCCAGGTTCAGGCGTCGCGGTCGCGCCAGGTCGCGGCGACCGCTTCGGCGACCTGTCGATGGA
>CAZGYS010000883.1:0-2295 GCA_964530305.1 uncultured Leptospiraceae bacterium | reverse complement strand
CCCAGGACGAAAAGGACGCGATTGACGCGAACCCGACCCTGTATCGCGTGGTGGGCTCGGGCGATAATGCCCTGTTGCGTTCGCTGGCTGATTTGAAATTCGGCCACGCCGACTCGGGCCGCAAAGTACAGGCGGCCACCACGGCCTATGCCCTGGCCGATCAGGCCGTGCAGCAACGCATGACCATGCTGGGCGTCACGGCTCCGGCCATCGCCGCGGCGAAGCAAGCCCAGACAGACGCGCTCACGGACATCACGGCGAAGGTGTCCGGGCTCGACTCCCGCGTGGTTGCATACAAGGACAGCGGCAACGGCGACATAAACGGCGCGCTCGTACGCGATGCCGTGGAAAAAATCGGACGCTTTCTGCTGGAGAAGGCCTTCAAGGGCGAGCAATACAACAGCTCCTTGAACGAAATCCTGGCCGAGGCCAAACAGCTTACGGATGAGATGGGTCAGCTGGAATTCCTGAAAGCCCACCGCGCTTTCGCGGCGCTGGCGGCCAATGATACGACGGCCATTACCTCGGAACTTGCGCTTTCGGACGCGGAGCTGGAGCGCGCGAAGACCAAATCCGAGATTCACGCCGCCGGCGAAACCCTGCTGGGCGAGATGCGTGGGCTCATGCAGGCCATGCAAGGGAGCGGGCAGTCGCTCATTCAGGCGGGCGCGCAGGTTGAGGCGCTGCTCACGAAATACAACGAGCTCAAGACGAAGGCCGGAGGCGAATTTACTTTCGCGCCGGCGCTTGAGACGGGCATGGGCACCCTCACCGAGCAGTGGTGGAAGGTGCGTCGCGCGGGTCTGGTGCAGGCGTTTCTGTCTCAACGCGCGGACCAGCGCAGCGTGGACGTGTTTCTGGAAGGCCTGAAGCAGGGTCGCTTCTATATATATGACCGGAACGGTCGCCCCGCGGAGCAGAAAGCCGAGTTCCTGGGTGCGCCCTTGACCAATGCGCGTCTGGACGAGCTCAAGCGCGAACTGGAACTGTATAACGCGAAATCGATTCTATCCAACGCGGGCATTCAAAAAGACCTGAGCGAGTTTCTGGACAAGCAGGACGCAAGCCTGCGCGCCGAGCTCGGAGCCTATGCGCTGGAAGACGCGTATAGAAAGTTCACGACGGTGTCCGGCCAGGCCTATGTGCCGCATACGGACATGCCGGTTGAGCTGCGCGATTTCGCGCTGGCCGAGTCTTTCACGCGCTATCTGCGCGGACGCGACGATCTGGATGAGAACATCGCCTCGGACCGGGCCACGGCGCGGGCGGCATTTTTACTGGCGGCGGGTCCCTTCGAGACGGCGGACATCGGCAAGCTGGATGCGTTTCTGGCGGCATATGATTCGCGCAATGCTTCTTTCTATCTGCCGGCCGAGTTAAAAGAACTGCATGCGAAGGAGCGCTATTTTCAGCAAAGCGAGACCACGGCCCTTACGCCGGGCGATTTGACGGCCCTGAATCAATGGCTGACTGATGAGAAATACGAGGGCACGGTTACCAACGCGGTGACCGACGCCACGCGTATCGATTATATCCTGCGCAACTACTATGGCGAAACCGGCGCCGATGCGGACGTCTTTCGAACGAACATCGACGCGGACCTGGCCGGCAAGACGGGCACGGGTCTGTCCGACGCCGAGCTTACGGCATACATGCTGCAAACCGCCGGCGCGGGCGACCCTCTTGGCTATTACAAATTCGATCCGGCGGGTCTGCTCTCGAGCGAACTGTATCTGAATAGTTTCGAATACGATACGGGTCTCGACGATCTCGCCGCGGCCATGGACGCGGAACATATTCGCTTTTTGCACGCGGCCAATGACGCGCGCACGGAGGAAGGTAAAATCGCCTATGTGAACAAGGCGCTGAAAGGCCTGATTACGATGGAGTCGTATAGAGATTATCTCGACATCGGCGTGAGCGGCATCGATAAGAAAGACTACCAGACGCGGGTGCAGAATCGCCTGCTGGAACTGGAACAGCAAGCCGAGCGCAAGCTGGGTGGGTTGTTTTCGACCTTAAGTTATGAGAGTTTCGCTTTTAAGACCGGGCCGGACCCCAACGACCCCGCGCAGGACTATTCCACGTATCTATCGCTGGGCAAAACCATTGAAGCCTTGAAAGGCGCGTATACCATTCAGGACACGGCCCACAACAAAACGGCGAACGTTTACGACTTCCAGGGCGACCTGGATAATGTGCGCGTGCGCGTTGAGTCGTATATCAACGCGGTCCAGCCCGACTTCGGCGTGGCGAATAATCCGAACGTGAATTTGAGTCAGGCCCAGGGGCGAT
>CAZGYS010000882.1:0-2298 GCA_964530305.1 uncultured Leptospiraceae bacterium | reverse complement strand
GCCATGGAAATGGTGAGATAGCCGTGGGCGATGGGGCCGCCGAAGGGCGATTCCGCTTTCGCGCGATCAACGTCCACGTGAATCCACTGGTGGTCCAGCGTGCCGTCCGCGAATTTATTAACTTGATCCTGAGTTACTTCATGCCAATCGGATACGCCGAGTTCCTTGCCGATAAAGGACTCGAGTTCCTCCAGGCTGCTGATTGTTACTTTTGCCATAAAGCGAGGATGGCCGGCGGTGCCTTGAAAGCAAGCAGAAATCAGGCTTCGTCGTAGAGCCACCACACGGTCCAGCCGCACCCGCGGCAGATCTCGTAGCGCGCACCGTAGCCGTCGCCATTGTGGCGGACGCCGTCCAGCACCTTCTCATTGTCGAATTCCTCGGCGCCGCAGCGGGGGCAGGGCGGGTAGTCGGGAATGACCGTGTCTTTAGCGGCGCTGTTGCCCCAGTTCTCCTGGTAGGGGCGAACCGGCGAGGGGAATTTTCGTTTCAGGGCTTTTCGTTCCTCGGGCGATTCTGATAACCATGCCTGCTCTCGTTGTTTCCCCCGCGACCGTAGTGCGGTTATTTCTTTATTGTAGTCTTCGTTTTCGTACATGGCTTTCGTAAGGATTGTCGCTGAATGGCCGGCACGCTTGTCGGCGCCGGCGAATCGCCATTATGGCCGGGCCGCCCCGGCTTGTCCACATGACTTCACCCGCGATGTTCGGGCCGGTCGAGCGCAACATGGACTAAATATAGTCTCATTCGCGGGTCTGTTTCGCGCGGCTATATTTAGTCCGCATTTACCCCGATGGCTCGTAAAAAGGATTTGCAAACGGCGCGAAGGCGATTATCGTATAGGCGTGCGCTTACAACAAGAAAAAGAGGCGGAACTCCTCAAGAAGCGGTTTCGTGATTTCATTCTCTACTTGAATCGCCGAGGCGTTTCTAATCGCGAAATCAGCCTGAATATAGGTCGTGCTCCGCGCTACATCGACAACTGCTTTCAGAAGCGAACGGACGTGGGCAGCATGACCATCCACCAGTTGCACAAGGTTTACGACTTGAATTTTATCTGGTATTTCACGGGCTGTGGACCGCGTCGCGTCACGGACGGCGTTAAGCGTCGCCTGGAGAAGGCCAAGGCTTCGCGGTAGAGTAATCGATTATGTATCTATTGGCGGAGAAAAAAGTTCTCATAGAGCGAGACGCGGCCGAGGTTTTCGCGTTCGCGGCTGATCTGGAAAACTTCGCTAAGTGGTTTCCAGGAGTCATGGCGATTATGTCCGGCGATGGTCGCCCATTTAATGAAGTGGGGAAGAGCTATACGGAATTCGTTCGCCTGCCGTTCGCTCGCCGCGCCGCCGTGACCGTTCGCGTAAGGCAGTGTCGGAACAATGAATTCATCGCTACCGAGGGTAATTTCAAGCCGCTTTTCCCGCGCATGGAAATGGAATTTCACCAGGTCGCGTCGGGAACCCGGGTTACCTGGCGAATGCACAGCCGGGCTCGCGGTTTGGTCACGCGCCGTGTGCTGATACCGGTAGCGCGGCGAATCATGAATCGCCGTGCCGATTCGGCCATGGCCGAATTGAAAATGAAATTGGAGCGCAATCGCGCTTTCGCCGAACGAACTTAAACGCAGGAGAGGTCAGGATGCCTACAATGAAGATAAACGAAGTCGATTTTTATTATGAGGACGAAGGGCCCGCCGCGGGAATTCCGCTGGTCATGGTTCACGGTTGGACCGCGGACCGACGTAGATGGGACCACCAGTTCGAGCATCTGTCGAAACGAATGCGAGTGATTCGCTACGATTTACGGGGTCACGGACTAACCCGGGGAGCCGCGGGCAATTATACGATAGAACAAAATTCCAGGGACCTCCTGGCCATTCTTGCGCGCCTGAATATTCGCAAGGCGTATCTGGCCGGACATTCCATGGGAGGCATGACCGTTCAGCGGTTCGCCCTGGACTACCCGGCCATGGTGGAGAAGTTGGTCCTGGTGGATACCCTTCCTCGTACCATGTTCGGCGTGGGGCGAAGGCTCCTGAGCCTGGGCTCGCTGCTCCTGCCGTATAAACTGTTTACCCGCATCAATATAATGCGCGCTTTCAAGAAGGGATTTCCCAGAGCGAAAGTTCGGGAATTCGTTCGCCTTTCTCAACGGAATGACAAGCGAGTCGTGCAAGAGTTTTTCGAGGACATGAAGAAGTGGAACGTCAGCGATAAGCTATCGCGTATCAAGGCGCGGACCCTGGTGGTTCACGGTATTCATGACATTCGGTTGCCGTTTTCGCAAGGCGTGGTCCTG
>CAZGYS010000881.1:0-2301 GCA_964530305.1 uncultured Leptospiraceae bacterium | reverse complement strand
CTTCGGACCGGCCTCTTGCAGTAAATCCTGCAGGGTCTCGACGCCCTGATATTCCAGATCCGGGATCAGGCGCTCGGTCCCCAGGGCATCTCGCGCCAAAAGCAGTTCCCGAAAACCCGCCTCCCGGGCATGCATCAAAAAAGAATACAGGGGATCGGGCGGCAAAATCCTTCCGGATAAGGTCAACTCTCCCAGCAGGAGTGTTTCATGGGGGTGAATGCGCCCCAGTAAACCGGGAGGGCTCGGATGCATGGCTCGGATGATCGCCGCGGCGATGGCGAGATCAAAATAACCGCCCCGTTTCTCGAGATCCGCCGGAGCGAGATTCACAAGCACGCGGGAGTAGGGAAAACGCAGGCCCGCGGAACGGATGGCGGCGCGCACTCGCTCCGCGCACTGGGCGGCATTTCCTCCGGACATCCCCGTGATTCGAAAGTCCGGAATTCCGGGCCGAATCACGGCCTCCACCGTACAGGGTTGCGCTTGAAAACCATTGAGCGCCAGCGCGCGAAAGCCGGCGTAGGATTGTCCCGATTGCTGTTGCATAACCGGGAGGGTCGACATTTCGAAATTGCGTGCGCGTAATTTTATGACTTCCGGAAAAAGTTTTCCGCGGGAATACGATTTTGAAACTTTGATTTTCGAGTTTCGGTTGCTTGTTCGGGCACCGGAACATTTCCTGTCCGAGTAATGTCCATCTTGAGTCGACGCGCGCGCGCCTGGTCGGGCGCCCTGTTCTTATCGGTTTTGTTCACGGTAGTGCTTCCGGGTTTGTTCGGTTGCGCGAACCCCATGGTTCGTAAGGCCAAACTGGAGCAGGTTCGTAAGTCTTTTCAGGAACGTACCTGGACGGCCCGCGCGGATCTCCGGGCCTCATATTACGGAGACACGCAACCCACGGCTGGAGCTCCGGTACTCTTCAAGAAAGGCACGCGCCTGAAGCTCTGGCTCGTAAGCAAGGCCGACTGGCTGAAGCTCAAGGCCTATCCGGCGGAAAGCGACCGGGAACAGGCCCGGGGACGAACCATCATTTACATTTTTGCCGACGACATTCGGGCGCACCTGCGGGATCGGAACGTGAGTCAGGACGCCGGGAAGGGACCCGGCGGAGACTCGAAGAGCCCGAAATCGACGGCCGGCAAGTCCTCTTCCGACGCTCCCGCCCAAAAAAAGGCCGATGACGGGGGTTCGGTTATCATTCCGGCCTCGAAAATTGAAGAATTGGCCCTGAAACATTTGCGCCAAAAAATTAATGAATTACTGGAGTAATGGTCGCCACTGAAAATATTCAGGACGACTGTCGATAATCACCCTATGCGACCTCTGTCACGAAAAAGCATCATCGCTATGATTAGCCTACTTTTCCTGCTGGGAACCAGCGGCTGGGCGGCTCCGCGTTTATACCACCGTCTGGCCACCGAGGCTCCGACTTCCAGCCGACCCTGGAAGCAGCAGTCGTCCCTGCATTCCCACGGGCACGAGATCGACCGGGAAATTGAGAAGTATTTTGATCGTATCAAGAGCTCCCGTAAGGTAGACGTAGATCAGCAAAAGCTGGATCGGATTTTTGGTCGCTCCCGAAACGGAAGCAAATCCTCCACCGGCAACAATAAGAAACCCGGAAGTTTTTCTTTTTCCAATACCAGCAACAATTCGAAAAAGCGTAAAGGCCGCGTCCGCAGCCACCAGGTCTCCAAGGGGGATACCATCTGGTCCATCAGCCGCAAATACGGCATCAAGCCCGCCTTGATCCTGGTCCATAATCCCGGTCTGCGCAAACGCCCGCTCTACATCGGTGAGGAAATTTTAATCGCCGGGAAGGGATACCGGGCCGTTGTTAAACGTAGAACCCTTTACTACCGAGTTAAACGAAAAGACAATCTGAGCCGCATTGCTCGTCGTTACCGGGTTTCCGTGGCGCAATTGCGCAAGTGGAATCGCCTGGGACGTAGTTCGTATTTGCGGGTGGGACAGCGCCTCAAGGTCCGTAAAGGCCGCGTGGTGATTCCCCGGGGTTTCGCGTATAAGCGGGTTTTCACCTCGCCGCTAAAGAAGGGACGTATTTCGTCGCGCTTCGGTCGGAGATACAATCCCTTTACCGGACGTTCCCGTCAGTTCCATAAGGGAGTGGACATCGCCGCCCCCATGGGTACGCCTTTTCGCGCGGCTCGTTCGGGACTCGTAATTTACGCCGAGCGCATGGGCGGTTACGGCAATTGCGTTTTCGTGCGGCATACCGGCGGCTTCGTCTCCGTCTACGCTCATGCGAAATTGCTGAAGGTCAAGCGCGGAGATACGGTA
>CAZGYS010000880.1:0-2312 GCA_964530305.1 uncultured Leptospiraceae bacterium | reverse complement strand
TAAGATACTTGACCAGCACTTCGCGCTCCGCCTTCCACTCGTCGATGGGCGCGACCAGTCCCTGACTTTCGGCGATTTTGATCCCCCGATCCAACGCCGTCCAGCACAGTAGCTTCGAGTGCGTGAAGTGCCGCGGTTCGTCCCGAATTTCCCAGATGCCCTGGTCCGGATTGCGCCACTTTTCGCGGCAAAGATTTACCAGACCGCGCAGAAACTCCCAGTTGGTGGGCGAAATACTACCGCCCAGCTGTAGATATAGATAAGCCGCTTCCAGTAACTGACCGTAGGAATCCAGTTGCAATTGCTTCACCGCGCCGTTTCCGATGCGCACGGGAGCGGAATCGCGGTGGCCGGAAAGATGACTTAATTCGATTTCCGGAAGCGCCCGCCGGCCTTCGATGCCGTACATGATTTGCAGGTCCTGCGGCCGCCCGGAGGAAGTCCTCCGCAACCATTGGCGATACGCGTCCGCCTCTTCGCGAAAGCCCAGCACCAGCAGCGAAATCAAAGTCACCGTCGTATCTCGAATCCAGGTATAACGATAATCCCAGTTACGCACGCCGCCGATTTCCTCGGGCAGCGAAGTCGTGGGCGCGGCGACGACCGCTCCCGTGGGCGCATAGGTCAGCATCTTGAGTACCAGCGCCGATCTTCTTACTTCGTCCGCGTAGTCCCCGCGATACCAGCACTGGGCAATCCATTCGCGCCAGAAACGCATGGTGTCCGCCAGGCGCTTACGCAAATCGGCTTCGGACGGATGGGTGTCCGCTTCGCGCTCTTCAAAGGACGAGGACCAGGCCGCTTCCACCCAGATTTCATCGCCGCTTTTCATTTCCCATTCGGCTTCCAGGTGTTCGTAGTCCGCCTTCATGGGGCGCGTCGAGGTTACCCAGAGGGCGTCCGCGCCGCCGGCGATCTCGCAGGTCGTCTCCGAGGTCATGCGAAAGCGCGGCGTGAAGGAGCCGTATTCAAACCGGGGCGCCAGATGCATGCGCACTCGAATGGAGCCGCCCGCGCATCGCAATCGACGTAGAATGGAGGAATAGTTCGTAACCTTGACCGGGTCATCGGGATCCAGACGAGCGATGGGCATGCAATCGGTCAGCTCCAGGGTCCCGCCCGCGCCCACGAAGACCGTGGTCAACACATTGGTGTCGTCGATGTAGGAACGGCGTACCGAATACTCCTCGGCCGGGGCGATTTGCCAGTGCCCGCCTTTTTGCTCGTCCAGGACCTTGCAAAAAACCGAGGGCGAATCGAAGGCCGGAAAGCAGGCCCAATCCACGGAGCCGTCCTTACCCACCAGCGCCGATGAATGACAGTCTCCCAGTAATGCATAATCCCCGATCTTCGACATGTTTGCCTCCGGGGCAAAGTTGAGTTCGGGCCGGGAATGTGAAAAGCAATTTCTTGCGGTCCCGGGCGGGTCGCGATAAACCATCCCATGAGCAAGATCCTGCCGCATCAGCTCTACCTTCAGTCCTTAATGGGCCGTATTCACCCCGCTCGCCGCCTGCGCGTAGAGCGCCGGCATCGCGTTTATCGCGCCCGAAGAAACAAGGCTCCAGCTCCGGCCGAACGTAGAAGTTAAACATGCATCAAAAAGACTTCATCCTCTTCTTAATCGAACAATTCGCGCGCCTGGTGCGCAAGATCCTGGCCAAGATCACGGCCGGCGAACACGACGACGCTTCCTTCGAGATCGAAATGATTTATCGCCAGTATCTGGGCATTAACTCGAATTTAATCAATTCGTTTTCTTATAAGTATCTCATGTCGCTCCAGTCCATCAAACCCGAGCTGTACCAGGACCGCTGCCTGGTGCTGGCCGATGTATTGGCCCTGGAAGGCTTGAATTTTCACCGGCAGGAAATTCATGGAGAGAGCTTGCGACGCCGCCTGAAATCCCTGAATATCTATTTAACGTTGTTCCTGGAAGACGAGCAGGGCAATCTGCGAGAGCATCATCATAAGGTCGACGACCTGGTGAAGGCAATCGAGCAGAGCGCGGGCGATTTAGCGCCGGAAACGCGAAGCATGCTGACGAGTTTCAGTCAACTGCGCGAAGAGACGAAGGACCAGGATACGCGCGAAGCGGATGCATAGTCTTCAGGTTTTTTTGGGACCATGACGCGTCCTTTGCATTGACCCCGCGCTCATTGAGTGGGATAATTCGGGCATGGCTTACTTTCGCGTGTTGCTCCTGATTACGACCATCGCCTTGACGGGCTCAAGCTGTTTCGCGCCGGTCAATGAGGACCTGGCCTATACGCGCTTTCGCATTCCCGCCGACGCGCCTCGCAAAACGCCCA
>CAZGYS010000879.1:0-2316 GCA_964530305.1 uncultured Leptospiraceae bacterium | reverse complement strand
TGGCCTTTACGGGGGCCGCGACCGGGGAGAATAGTCCGGGCGATATCTGTCGCGCGGTGAATCGGGAAATGTTCCGCTTCATCGGGGACATGGTCTACTATCTTACGGCCTATTTTTGCATCGTCGACTTGAACAAAGGCACCATCGAATTCAGCAACGCCGGTCATCACGCGGCCCTGCTTCTTCGCGACGGGGAATTGCGGGAGCTGGATACGAGGGAGAGTTTCTACATCGGCATGTTGGAAGACTTCGAATACGAAACCAGCAGCCTGGAGTTGCGCGAAGGCGATCGCATCATATTGTTTACGGACGGAATCCTGGAAGCGCGCAATGCCGCGGGGGATCTCTACGGGGAAGGGCCCTTTGAAAAGTTCATTCCCGGCGCCGCCGATCTGGGTCCCGGCGAATTCGTAAATCGCCTGCTTGAAGACGTGGGCCGCTTTACCGGAGAAAGGCCCGTGGACGACGACCAGGCCATTTTGTGCATCGACTATCTGTCGAAGTAGTTCTTTCCCATGCGGGCCTCAGTAGCGCGCGAGGCGGGGGATGTAGTCGTCGTTGAGCGGGATCTCAAGCTTCGCCGCGGTTTCATCATACTCATTGGACTTCAAGGTAAAGGCGCGATTGTCGATGCCCTGATTGTTCAGGGTGACGCAAATCATGGAAAGGCCCAGACCGGCGCCCTCGGTGCCGTCGATTTCATTGAGTAGATCCGCCAGGGAATTGAAGGAGCGCGCCTGGCCGAGTTTATCGCGCACGCGTTGTTCCTCGATGGCTAGAATGGGGAAGCTGTTTTTGACCTTGATGTTCAGGACGTCCTTGCTGTGCACGAAGGTGACCATGGTCCAGTGGTCCAGCTCGCGGAAACGTTGCTTGTACTTGCGAAAATCGCCTTCCTCCAGGATTTCCTTGAAGCGCTTCATGCCCGTTTCGTAATCGCCCGGATCATCGATGTCCAGGTTCAGGTCCTTGAAGATCATGCGCTTCAGGTTGGCCTTGGTGGCGTTGATCACCAGTTCCTTGGTGAGGGTATAGGCGATGCCCCGGAGATCCACACGCTTGTAGTGCTCCAGGATCCGAGTGGTCAGCAGATGTAATGTCGATTCTCCGTATTCGCTCAGGAGATACGTCTTCAGGGACATGACGCGGCCCTGCTCCAGGGCGGGCGCAATGGTCTCCTCCAGTTGAGCTTCACTCATCCGCATGTTATAGTTTCGGCACGCCGGACCGGGCGTCTTGAATGGCTGATGAACCGAACTCTTGACTGAACCGGAAAGCCGTACGGTCCATTTGGGTCGAATCCGGAAGCAGAAAAGGGAACGGACGTCCAGGGTCCGAATCTGGAATTTACTTGTCCCTCGGAGCGAACCGGGAATTCGATCCTCGGGTGGCCTCCGGGCCGAATCTGGATTGGGAGAAACGACGTCATGAAATCATTGCTGGAAGGAAATGCCGCCTGGGCCGAAAGAGTCGCCGAGAAGGATCCGACTTTCTTCAGTAACCTGGAAAAAGGGCAGCAACCCGAATATCTATGGATTGGGTGCGCGGACAGCCGGGTCCCGGCCACTCAAATTACGGACATGGTTCCGGGCTCCATTTTCGTGCATCGTAATATCGCCAATGTGGTGCAACAAACCGACACCAATCTGATGTCCGTGCTTTTCTACGCCGTGACCGTGCTCAAGGTAAAACACGTCGTCGTATGTGGTCACTATGGATGCGGCGGCGTCAAGGCCGCCATGGATAAAAGTTCCTTCGGTTTCCTGGACAGCTGGCTGGCGGAACTCAAACGAACCTACGATCAGAACGGCGCCGAGCTTAACGCCATCGGAGACGAGGACCAGCGCTTTACGCGTTTCGTGGAACTCAATGTGCAGGCCGGCGTGCAAAACCTTGCGCGCGTTTCCTTCATCCAGGAAACCTGGAGTCAGGGTGAATTCCCCTACATCCACGGCATGGTCTACGGACTCGGGGACGGCAAGCTGCGCAACCTGGATTGCACCATCAACTCGGCCGCCGGCCTGGAAAGCATCTATCGTTTCGAAAAGTAAGCTTACGTAAGCACGGCGGCCGCCGCGCCTAATTCAGGTTGAAGTTTACCCCGTGCTCGTGCTTCGCTCCGGCGATGGTCGTCTTCATGGACACGGCGTACTTCCCGGGTTTCGTTTTCGCGAACCCGACGATGTAGTGCGCCATGCCCTTGCCTTGCATCAACGCCGCGGGGCGGGGCCCGTTCTTGCCCTCCGGACCGGAAACGGTCAGCGTTACGTCCGCGTTACTGATCAGCTTCGCGGTCTTCGAGTCGATGATGGTCAG
>CAZGYS010000878.1:0-2322 GCA_964530305.1 uncultured Leptospiraceae bacterium | reverse complement strand
CGTTTCGTCATTGGACATGATTGCGCGGACTTTATCCGGCGAAGGATGAAAGGAATTGCGATCCACGTCCACGAGCACGGGCTCGGCTCCGGTGTATCGCACGGCGTCGAAAGCCTGCGTGGGAGCCAGCGCGCTCATGAGAACTTTTTTGCCTTCGCCCACGCCCAGGGCCAGAAGCGCCAGGTGATAGGCGGACGCGCGGGAGTTCACCGCGAGTACGTGTTTATAGCTGAAAGTAGCGGCGAAAGTTTTCTCGAACCGCTGTACGATTTTTCCCGGCCCCAGGCGATCGTTTATCAAACAATCGAGCACCGATTCGAGCTCTTGTTTGCTCAAAGTGGGCCGGTGCGCCTCAATCGGTTTCATGCCCTTATCCGTCCGAAACAAAGATACGGCCATTCTTACCTCCAAATTTCCCGTTGAAATTTTCGTTTATTTTTTGAATATCTTGACCCGGAGGGCGATTGATTCGACGGCTTGTGTTGTTTTTTCGTGTTCTTCGAGTCCCTCCCCGGTTTGCCGCCCGGGCCCGGTTTTTGTCTCTAATCCGGGAAATGAGAGGCCTCAAAGGCCGTACAATCGCCCAACGGGCACAATGAGACTATAACAGTATTATGTCTCATTACCTGTCAAGTCTTTAGTTGGGGAAATGGTCGGGTTCGGCCGAGGAATACGGCCCCCTATTTGCCCTTTATATCCCGGGAAAACTCGTCCGAAAACCTCCGCAGGAAGCCACGATAGCGCAGGAGCCCGTCATCCCTGGGCCAAATCCAGGGGGCCCAGAAAGCACCGACGGCGACGACGCTGCCGTCATACGGGTATTCCTTGATCAGATTAAGTTTCGCGTCGAACACGATTATCCGGGTTTCCACCTTCCGGCCCGAAAAACTCGGCAGTAGTCCCAGGGAAAAAGCCGAAAGCAGGCCGGTACCGAACTCGGTGGCAAAGCAGGAACCGGCGGAGTTTTTCTCTTTCGGAGGGCCGTGAACCGCCATGATGTAATAGTCCACGGGGCGCTTTTTCAGGCGATACCTGGTCTGGCCCGTAAACTGGTGTTTTTCGACCACAACCATCTTGTCCAGTTCCTTGAACCCGGATCGACGAACATATTCCACGTATTTTCCGATGAAAGCCGCCACGCGTGATGAAGGCACGATCGCATCCACGCCTTTTGCGGGAATTTCCGCAACGGGGCGTCCGAAACCAAGATAAGAGGCCGTGGACCTTTCGTAATCCAGAACGATTTCATAGTGATAGGTGACGCTTTGATAACCCGGCGTGGAACCGGTGAGAACCCGCTTGAACGGATAAAACCCAATCAAGGCGATTCGTGAGCTCTTCGCCTTCAAGGGAGCCATTTGAGCCGGCGTCAACTCCGGGCCTTTTTCCATTATGTGGGCGCAACTCGCGGCGGCCATGGAAACAACCACCAGAAGAAGGCATACCGGCGCTCCGGCGCGGCATGAACGAATTCCGAATGAGAGCATCCCGCCAGAAAAACACCAACGGGAAAAGAAGCAAGAAAATTCAGTCGTTTCTTAAGTTAAGCGCGAAAGCGAAACTTGAAGCATAATCAAAAACCGACGTTAAGGACCCGGCGGCGCGTGACTGGTGATGCGTTCCCAGTCGATCTTTTCGCCCACCATGGCGGCCAGCTTCTCAAGCATGTCGTCCGTATGGGAAAGCATGCCCGACTTGCGTTCCTTGATCATGCCGGGCTTGCCCACGGAGCCGGGTTCGCTTTGAAAAACGGCCGCCGCATGATGCTCCGCCTCCATGGGGTGGCCCCTGGCGCCGCCCGGAGTCTTGCGGGGTTCCATATACACGCGACCATTACAAATGCAAAAGTATGTGCGCGATTTCGACGGCATACCCATGAAAATGGTCGTGCCCTTGATGTGCGCCGAGGCATGGGGCGTCGAGATTCGCAGGGGTCCCATGCCCTTGCGATTGCCCACGAACGCGGCCAGATAACCGGACTTAATGGTCAACTCCGCGTTTCCCGGACGAATTTGATACAAGAGTTCACTATCGGGCGAACCGCGAAACGCGTTCTTCTTGTTTACGATCATCACATAGTGCGATTTCGCGCCCGTGCGAATCCGGTCTCCCACGCGCACCAGGTCTCCCTTTTTGGCCCGACGATCATTGATGCGCACGTCTCCCGACGTTTCCACGATACGACCCGGCATTCCGCCGTCGATTCCGCCGCGCTTGTAAATGTTATAAATACCGAAGGCCAGAAACAGGGACGCCGCGGCCGCCGTGAACATGAGCACGGGCCGCTGGAAAATCGAAGTTTGCTTGCGTTCCGGCAAAGAC
>CAZGYS010000877.1:0-2322 GCA_964530305.1 uncultured Leptospiraceae bacterium | reverse complement strand
TATAATAAAGACGCTTAATGAAGAAAAGGAATATAGCTGTCGTAATCACCGCCAGGCCTTCTTACAGCCGGGGGCGGTTTAAGTCCGCGACCTTGCGCCCCGTCTCCCGTCCCGCGGCCACCGTGGCACTGTACGCAGTTCTTCGCGAAGACGCGGCGACCCCGCAACAAAGTCGCGAAGCTGGGGGTTTTCGGTTGTTTGACGTCCGGTTTCTTCTTCTGCGCGACGACGGGAGCAACAAACAACATGGTGAGTGCGGTCAATGCCGCCAGTGCCGCGCTCACGGCGGCTCGTCCAATATTTCGCGATGTATTCATTTGTTTTCCTTTCGCTTACAAGCCGACCTTAATTCGGCAAACGCGGCAATGTAAATCTAATGGTGTCGTCCGTCAGCGCGCGCATGAACGCGATGATGGCGGCTTTCTCACCGGGAGTGAGATCCACCGGCTTCATTTCCACGCTCAAGTTATCCGTCACGTCTCCGCCCCGGATGTAGTGATCCATTACTTCGTCCAATGTCTTGTAGATACCGTTGTGCATGTAGGGTCCGGTGCGAGCCACGTTACGCAATGTGGGCGTCTTGAAGGCGCCCCGCATGGCGGGCAGCGGCGTAATGACGAAGCGCCCCTGATCGTTGAACCCGTCGGCGGCCGGTTTCACGCCGATATTGTGAAAGCTGTTGTCCGTAAAGTTAAAGCCCGTGTGGCATTTATTGCACCGGCCCTTGCCGTTGAATAGCTTGAAGCCCTCTTTGGCCTGTTCACTCATGGCGCCCGATGAGCCTCGCACTACCTGATCGAAGGCCGTGTTACGGGAAATAATGCTGCGCTCAAAGCTGGCGATGGCCCGCGCCAACGTACTCTTGTTGATGCCTTCGCCCGGATAGGCCAGCTCGAACCATTTTTGATAACCCTTGATGTCGCGAATGGTGCTCAGCGCGATGACGATACTCATGTTCATTTCGGCTCGCGAAGCGATGGGCCCCAGCGCCTGGTCCTCCAGGGTGGCGGCGCGCCCGTCCCAGAACTGGCTGGTGTTGAAGGCCGTGTTGATGATCGTCGGCGTGTTTCGATCCAGCATACCCATCAAATCGCCGCGAGCCAGGGCCAGGCCGTCCGCCCAATCCAGGGTCGGGTTATGACAGGTGGCGCAACTCATGATACCGGAGCCGGAGAGGCGCGGATCGAAGAAGAGCTTTTTCCCCAGTTCGACGCGGGCCGGAGTCATGGCATTGTCTTTCGGGGTGGGAACCCGCGCGGGCACGACGTACTCTTTTCGCGCGGAATCACTTTCGAAAATCCCGGCCGTCGGCTTGCAGCCGACCAGGATCGTCATGGATCCGCAAACCAGGCCGGCGATGATCGCAATCGCCGTTCCGGCGGAATTCGCGCAAGCGATATGTGTTTTTCTCGTTCTCATTCAATTGTCCGTGGTAGCCGTCCTCAAGACGGCAGGGTGATTATAAATTCGCAGTAGCGGCCTTCGCGGGAGCGCACGGCGATTTTACCGCCCAGACCGTTGATTTTGTCCTTCACGACATTCATGCCCACGCCGCGACCGGCCGATTCGTCGACCTTGTCCGCGGTGGAGAATCCGCTGGTAAAGATTATGTTCGCCACGCGCGCCGCTTCGAGTTCGCGCGCCTCGTCCGCGTTCCATATGCCCGCCTTGACGCCCTTTTCCCGTAGCTTTTCAATTTGCAACCCGCGTCCGTCGTCCTTGAAGCGAATGACGGTTTTCTCCGCCTTGCGTTCGGACGACAACTCAAGTCGACCCGCCGGCTCCTTGCCGGCGGCCCGGCGTTCCTCCGGCGTTTCCAGGCCGTGGTTCATGGAATTGCGCAGGAGTTGCACGAGGATGCTGCGCAGATGATTGCGTCGGTCGTGGGCAAGGCCCTGGACGTTGAAGTTCGTCGCGTCGAGAACGGCTTGTTTGCCCAGGTCCCCGGAAAGACGCTGCACGGTTTTTTCCAGGGCGGAGATCAGGATTTCACGAGGGTCTCCCTTCTCGAAGCCGGCTTGAAATTCCAGCAGGCGATTCACCATTTCGCGGATTTCCGTGAAGCGCTCCCGCAGCTCCGGCACGAACAATGTGATGGGCAGGAAATCGCGTCCGCCGACTTCGTCTTGATCCTGGATTTCCTTGATCTTGGTTTCCATCTCGTGCACGTCGTTGACGAAGAAGTCCAAATTCAACAGCGCGGCGTTGCCCTTGATGGAATGAAAATTGCGATATATTTTTCCCAGCGTTTCGCGCAGGTCGTCCTGGGCTTTAGCCTGATTGCCTTCGCGCAAGAGGGTTTCGATTTCGGACAGTTCGTTT
>CAZGYS010000876.1:0-2326 GCA_964530305.1 uncultured Leptospiraceae bacterium | reverse complement strand
GGTATTGGTAACCAGGAGATCGTCTCCCATCGGCAAGAAAGTCCAGCTGGTGGGAGACGATCTCCTGGTTACCAATACCAAGCGATTGAGCAAGGCAATAGAAGACGGAATTTCCAATTCCATTCTGATTAAAGTGAATCAAATCGGAACCCTGACTGAAACCATGGAAGCCATCGAGATGGCCAAGCGCGCCGGTTACACGGCCGTCATCAGTCATCGCTCGGGCGAGACCGAGGATGTCACCATTTCTCACATCGCCGTGGCTACGAGTGCCGGTCAGATTAAGACCGGTTCCCTGTGCCGCACGGACCGCATGGCCAAGTACAATGAACTGCTGCGCATCGAGGGAGACCTGGGCAAGCAGGCTCATTATCCCGGCCGTTCGGCTTTTTACAATCTGAACGACTGACGCAAGGGGCGTCGGGAAAAGTATGAATTTCAAAGCGACTCATCTGATCTTTCTCGGCGCCTTCATCGTGTTTCTGGGCCTGGCCTATGCCGTGGTTTTCGGGGACGCGGGTCTGTGGATGCGGGGCGATTTGACCGAGCGTGAAATTACGTTGAAGGAAAGCATTGAGGAGTTGCGTCGCGAGAACAAGGTTCTCCATCGCAAGTACCATGCCCTGAATCGCATTGAAACCGAATCACCGGCCAATGTGTCCGGTGCCGGTGGAATTATACTGAAGTTCGACGGGAAGGGCTCTCAGTCCTCAGGCCGTCCCGGGGCAAGCTCGGGCATTACCATTCATGAAGCCCGAGGGCTCTATGCCGTCGGAGCGCTCTTTTTGATCCTGCTGGGCGTCTATCTGGCGGGCTCCCGCGGTCGAGAGGAATTTCCCGATCGCATCGCCGATCGACGCGCTTGACGTCGACGCCCCGACTGCATACATTAACTCTAGAGGAAATAAATGTCTGATATGGATTTAAGCAAACTGGAAGCCGTACGCAATAAAATCGACGGCCGATTACTGGCGGATCGTAAGATCTATCTCTGGGGTCAGGTCGACGACGGCTCCGCGAAGCATCTGGTCGAAAGACTGCTCTATCTGGAAGCCGAAGCTCCCGGCACCGACATCAAAATGTACATCAACAGCCCCGGCGGGGTGATCACCTCGGGCATGGCCATCTACGATACCATGCAAATGATTACTTCCGACGTCTCCACCATTTGCATGGGACTGGCCGCCAGTATGGGCGCGCTGCTTCTGTGCGGCGGCGCAAAGGGTAAACGTTTTGCATGGCCCCACAGCCGCATTCTGATTCACCAGCCGCTCATTTCCGGCCAGATTGTGGCGCCGGCCGTGGACATCAAAATCCACGCCGACGAAATTCGCAAAACGCGCGAGGAACTGAATAAGATCATCGCCGCCGCGTCCGGTAAAACCATCGAGGAAGTCGAGCGGGATACCGATCGCGATTACTATCTGACCGCTACCGAAGCCGTGGAATACGGCCTCATCGACGGGGTCGCCGACAAGATTTAATCGCACCGGCAAGTTAAACGAAGCGGCCCCGCCCGGGGTCGCGAGTTCTTCTAGTCCAATTCCTTCAAGCGCGCCATGATCAGGTCATGAGCGCGCTCGGGCGATTCAACCGCCAGCACCTGCTCACGAAACCCACCGTCCTTGAAGAGCTTCGCGATGGTCGCCAGGGTTCGAATATGCTTTTCGAACTTACTGCGCGGCATGAGCAACAGCACCACGATGCGCACCGGTCGTTCGTCCAGCGCCTTGAAGTCCAGGTCCTTGCCCAGTAAAGCCAGGGTTGCGTGCATCTCGTCCACGTATTCGGTGGAGCAGTGGGGAATCGCCACGCCTTCGCCGATGCCGGTGGACATGGAGTTTTCCCGGGCGATGAGCGTTTCACGGATGGCCTCTTCATGGGAAGCCGGCTCGGTTCCCGCCAGGCAAGTACTCAGCATGTCTCGGAGGAGGTCCAGCTTGTCCGCCGGAGGCGATTCAATCAGCAAGATCTTCCCCGGGTTGAGCAGCTCCGCAAGTGCCATGGTTACGAATCCCGGGAAGCCCCGGCGTTCCAGGGAAACAGGAGGACCGGCGTCAGCAGTTCCGCGGCCAGAATGGACGGCAGTAATGCTCTGGTGAAATTCTTCGCCGCGGCGAAAGTCGGGACCAGCAGCAAGACGGCCAGGGTCACGCCCGCTACTCCGTAGTAGAGCAGGCGACCCACTCCGGCGCGCAATGGTCGCCCGGGAGCAAATACCAGCAAGGCCGCGAAAACCAGGCCGCGCGCCAGAGAGGCCGGATCCCGGAAACCGTCGGTTAGATACGCCGTCAAGCCGGCGAAGGCAATGAACAACAGTACGCCC
>CAZGYS010000875.1:0-2333 GCA_964530305.1 uncultured Leptospiraceae bacterium | reverse complement strand
TACACTCTTTCCCTGGTGGACGCGAACATGACCCTCAAGCCGGACCCGCATGAGTCCCAGCGGACGCGATTTCGCTTGCGGGTCCGGCTTGAGGGTCATGTTCGCGTCCACCAGGGCTCGGTCGCCTTCCAGGCCGGCAAGGGTCCAGACCCGTTCCACGAGCAGGGGAATGCCCCGGGAAAGTTTTCCGGTCCGGCTCCAGCTTTGTCCGGGCCCAAGGGCATCCTCGGGGAAGGGCGTGAACAGGGCCTGCATGCTTTCGCGCAACGTTTCCGGCCCGAATTGCAGTGCTATCAGTCCCGCGTACTTGCGGCGATCCCGGGCGCGTTTGAGACCCAGGTCTCGGATCATGTCGGTCACCATTTCGCGTACGCCGTTTAGTTCCAGAACCCGACCCCGGTCGTCGAGAGCCAGGCGAAAGGTTCGCCCCTTGAGGGTCGTATACATGCGCGTCGCCGAGGATACGCGGTCCCGGGGTTTGTCCGAATCATACTCCATGGTCTTGCCGCCTTCGCTTCGGCGAATTCGCGCGCGGCGATAGACGACCTCCAGCTCGATGCGATTCGCCTCTACTTTTAAGACGCGAAAGTCATAGGTGAAGGCGTAGTACTGCAACACCCGCCGCGTCCGTCCGCGAAAGGTCCGCAGGAGCTTTTGATTCAGACCGGCGCGAATGGAGAATTCGCGACCCGCCTCCAGGCGCAGACGCGCTTGAAAGCGCCCCTGGTCGTCCAGGTAGGTCGGAGTGCTCGCGCAGGCCGACCCGAACAGCAGGACGGCCGCCGAAAGCGCAAGTACGCGAAGCTTCATGGTAGGGAATTCACCGTGCCTCAACGCGCGCGCAAGAGCGAGGGCAGGTAATCCTCGGGCGGACGCAGGCCCAGCAGGGTCAATATGGTTCCAGCCAGATTCCCCAGGCCCGCCTCACCAACGTCCGCCGCGCTCCATTGTTCGGCGTCCTTGCCCGTCAAAATGAAGGGCACGGGACTGAGCGTATGACTGGTTTTTTCCGCCCAGCCGCCTTCCGCGTTCTTCTTTGGATTGCCTTTACCGTCCACTTCAATCATTTGATCGCAGTTGCCGTGGTCGGCGGTGATGATTACGGTAGCCTTCGCTTTCTCCGCCGCCTCCAGTAGACGCACCAGGTTTTCGTCCACGGCCTGCACCGACTCCGCGGCCGCCGCCAGGTTGCCCGTATGGCCCACCATATCGCCATTGGCGTAATTTACGCGAATGAACTTGTGGCGATTTTCGCCGAGTACCCGAATCAGATCGTCGGTGAGTTCGTCGGCCTTCATGCGCGGTTTTTGATCGAAGGAAACATTGTCCGAGGGAATCTCCTTCCATTCCTCCAGGGTATTGTTGAACTTTTCCGAGTTGTTGCCGTTCCAGAAAAAAGTTACGTGGCCGTACTTCTGGGTTTCGCTCAGGGCGTATTGGGAAATCTCATTATTGACCAGGTACTCCGAAACGGTGCGATCAATTGCCGGCGGCGGCACGAGATAACGCGGCGGAATATGTAAATCGCCGTCGTACTCCATCATGCCGGCGTAGTGAACCTTGATTTCGGGATCGCGCTGGAAGGGCGTGAAGTTTTCCTCGGTGAACGCGCGGCTGATCTCAATGGCGCGGTCTCCGCGAAAGTTGGTAAAGATGACGACATCGCCGTCCTCAATGGGACCGACGGGGCGGCCGTTCTCACCCACGACGAAGGGCGGCAGGTCCTGGTCGATGACGCCGTCGTGCTTTTCGCGCAGTTTTTCCACGGCCTCCTGGGCGGACGCGAACAAATCGCCTTCCCCCTTGACGTGGGTCTTCCAGCCCGCTTCCACCATGGCCCAGTCGGCTTCGTAGCGATCCATGGTGATCTTCATGCGTCCCCCGCCCGAGGCGATGCGATAGTCCGCACCCTTCGCGTTGAGCTCGGTCAGTTTCGCTTCCAGTTGCTCCAGGTATTTCGGCGCGCTGAGTTTTTCCACGTCCCGTCCGTCCAGAAGAACGTGCAGGCGAACCTTCTTCACGCCCTGGGCGGCGCACTTGTCCAGCATTATGAGCAGGTGATCGATATGACTGTGAACATTGCCGTCCGACAGAAGACCCATGAAGTGCACCGTGGGTTCCTGGGAGGAGTCTCCCGTTTCGCGGGGACGCAGGGCGCGGCCGGGCTTTTCGCGGGTGCCGATGTATTCCCGCCAGGTATCGCCCTCAAACAAACTACCGTCGGCGATGCCGTTGGAGACGAGCTTCGCGCCCTGATCGAAAATACGTCCCGCGCCCATGGCGTTGTGGCCGACTTCGGAGTTGCCCATGTCGCCGTCGGAGGGCATGCCGAC
>CAZGYS010000874.1:0-2335 GCA_964530305.1 uncultured Leptospiraceae bacterium | reverse complement strand
TAGGAACGCGCCCAGACGGCCCCGCTTCAAGAGCAGTTCGGTTTCCAGGCCCTGGGTCGTCAGGGAGTAGATATTCGTGCTGAGGTTCAAGCCCGTGGTGCTGTAGGCGATCCAGTTCTCGAACTTCGTGTGAAAGTAGGTCGAGCGCAGGCGTAGACCCCGCGCGAAGGTCCAGTCGGCGGCCAGTTCGGACGTGCGAATGAACTCCGGCTTTAGATTGCGGACGTTGGATGCCAGGGTAAAGGTATTGGCCCCGAAGGATTCGGTGATGGCCGGTTCGCGGAAAGCCTTGCCCGCCATGGCCTTGAAGACCAGATTACGGCGCGCGAAGAAAACAATCCCCAGGCGCGGACTGGTACTGTTGAAGGATTGGACCTCCTCCGGCACGAAGGGCGCTCCCAGAAAACGCGCGTCCAGCGGAACGCTCACGACGCCCGAAGGATTCAGAGGGTCCTGAAAACTCAAGGTGGGCCTGCCCAGCAGCGATTCGAAGGGCTGGTCGATTCCCCGGTAACGGGCTCGGGCCTGGTCGTGGCGAACACCCAGCGTGAATTCCAGGCTTTCGCGCCAGAGTTTACCACTGACCACCTGCGCGAAAGCTCCGCCCTTCAGCACGGGGCGCTTCTCAATCCACTCCAGCCAGGAGCCCTGAGGCAGACTTACGTTCCCGGTATTCGGCGGAAAGCCGCCGGCCGAATCGGATAGGTTTATGGTGGCGTGGTGCTCGTCGTCGCCCTTGTAGAGAAAATGCACGCCTTCGACGCCGCCCAGGATGTTCGCGCCGCCCTTGAAGGTATAGGACCACTGACCGCGCACGAACCATTCGTCGGCCTCGGTCTTCAAGTATTCCCAGACGCCGGCCGGATAGAAGTTATCGAAGGCGCCGTTCTCCGCGTAACGCATGTTCCAGTCGATGGCGTGTTTCTGATAACGCAGAACGTATTCCTGCTTGAAGGCGCGCGTCAGTTGGTTCGTATATTTCACCGCCACGAGTCCGCGCGATTCGGACATGGCTTCGCGAAAGTCGGGAATACGCCAGATCCAGCCGTGGCCCGTCTGAAAACTCCAATCCTGGACATGGAACTGAACGGAGAGACCCTTGAGGGCGCCGCGTCCCTCGAGCTTCGCGAAACCGTAGGTGCCGGCGCGCTCGTCGCGAACGGGGAATCGCCGGAGTACTCCGCCCGGCCAGGCGCGACCGGAAAAGTCGTAATCGTCGTAATTATTGCCGTCCGTTTCGTGGGAACTCACGCTGAGTACCCAGGAAAAGAGGCTGCTCGTATTACCGGTGATGAAATCCAGGTAACGCGTGCCGAAATCGCCCGCGCGAACGCGCAGATCGATTTTGCCTTTGAGATCTTCTCCCGAAAGCGTATTGATGGAGATGACGCCGTTGACGGCGTAGGAACCATAGAGGGCCGAACCGGGACCGCGCACGATCTCCAGCGATTTGATCATATGGAGGGGCGTGATTTCCCAGGTGTAGGCGCTGCCGTACAAACTATCGTTGAACTGGACGCCGTCCATGAGCATCAACAGGTGATTGTTGTTCCAGCCCTCGAACATGCCTCGCGCCGAAACGGTGCGCCGGTCGTAGTCCTGGGAAGGAGCGAAGCCCGGCAGGCGAAAGAGCACGTCGTTAATACTCGTGTCCCCGTAGCGAAAGATCTCATCTCGGGTTACGACGCTGACGGAACCGGGCACTTCCGTCACCGGCCGTGAAACTTTCGTGGCGGCGATGGTGCGCCGTACGCGAAACAGGTCCAGCACGCGCTTAACTTCATCGCGCACGGCGCGGGAATCCGAGGCCAGCGGGAAACGTTGTTTTCGCCCCACCCGCGAATACACGGCGAACTCGTTGATATTGCCGCGATTTTCCCGTCGGCGCGGGTTGGAGCGAATCAGGGCCGTAAGGCGTTCGGACAGGCGCCTGGCGCGAACTTCGTCGGATTCACGCATTTCCTCCTTGTCCAGGACGATTCCGCTTACCTCATAGATATCGTCGGCGACATTGTAGGCGTCGATCATCAGGCCCGTAGCGGGGTTGTAAATCTGCGCGTAGAGATTCAGATTTTCGTCGACTTTCCCGCGATGATGAAATCCGTCCACCAGCAGGAAAGCGCCTTGCTTACCCGCCAGAGCGATGCGTTGTTTCGGACTTGAATCGGGAGCGGCCTTCAGGCGACGAACGCGATACCCGGCGCGAATGAGGGAGCGAGTCAGGGAAGCGCGAACGCGCGCCGCGGTTTCGGGCTCCGGAGCGGAGTCAAACGCGCGAAAATCGCCCAGAAGAATCAGGGCGCCGGAAGCGTCCCGACCGGACTGTGCCCCCAGG
>CAZGYS010000873.1:0-2342 GCA_964530305.1 uncultured Leptospiraceae bacterium | reverse complement strand
CCCCGGGCTCAAAGAGATCATTTACGAACGCGCACTTTCGATTGAACTAACTCGAAACGGAATCGTATTTGAACGCCAGCTCAAGATTCCGGTCTATTATCGAGGAGAAGATCTAGGAATCGGCTTTCGTATCGACATGCTCGTCGAAGGCTGCCTTGTGCTGGAAATGAAGTCGGTCTCGGCGTTATTGCCGCTGCACCTGGCGCAGGTGATGAACTACCTACACATCTTAAACATCAAGCGCGGCTTTCTCTTGAACTTCAACAGCAGGATCTTACCCGAGGGAATGAAGCGAGTTTCAATCTAGGCCATCGAAAACACGGAATTCACTGAAAGCGCGGGAGACGGTTGATCGTCGGCATTTACCGCAAACAAACCGCACCCAAAAAATTCAGTGCCTTCCGTGGTCCAGAATACTCTAGTTTACCGTGAAAGTACGAGACGTCCCCGAATAACCATTGATGCTTCCGTTCCAACCCGACTTCCAGTGGCCGTGGTGGCGAATGCGATAGGTTCCCGTCGCCGCGTTGGCCGGGATGTTCCACTCGATGGTCACGTGGGAGTTGGCGATACCGTTTCGCTTCCAGTGGTAGACCGTCGAGGGATCCCGGTCGCGATAGACCGTTTGCCAGCCGCCGTTGTAGCGCTGCACTTCCAGGTAGGTGCCGCCCGTGCGAAGGTTGTTCTTGGGATGGCCGCCCCAGTAGGTGACCTTAACCGTGCCGCCGCGATTGTAGGACGAATTCGCGTTGGTAACTACATCGCCGAAGTTGCTGAAGAGCGGTTTGTCGTCGAAGACCACGCCCGTCTGCAGAGTGGTTTGGTGATTCTTCAGGTCGCGGGGTTCGGGACCGGAGGGCAGGCTGGAACCGCTGCGCATGGAGCCGGCCAGCTTATCGAATTCCTGCTGAAAAGCCGCCAGGGCCCAGGGACCGAAGTGGTTCGACGCGCCTTCGTAGTGTTGCTTGTCGTACTCCTCTTTCGTCGTCACGTAACCCGCGTAGGCATTGGAGAGTCCGGCGATGACGTAGTGCGTAACGCCTTCGCTCGCCAGTTGCGCCTTGACGGTTTCGCGGATGCGACGCCCGCACATAGTGGTGCATTCGAAGGGCACGGCGATCATCGCCAGGCTGCCGACCTTGAGAATTTGTAGGGGCAGAACCTCGGGAGTCCAGGGAAACGGACTCATGGCGCCCGTGGTCAGAAAGATAATCTTTTTGTCGTGGCACTCTTGATCCTGGGGCACCAGCGTGATTTGCGGCCAGGAAGCGCCGTCGTAGACCATGCCCTCGGGAATCAAACCGAGACCGACGCCGTCCTCGGTGGAGCCGGCGGCGAACGAAAGGCCGATGGCCGCGCGACAGGTCGTCTTGTTGCCGTTGCCGGACGTCCACTGGGAACCCACGGCCAGATTGTCCATCTTCACGTGCATGTGGCGAAAGTCCACGCCGCCCGTCAGATTCGGCGACGCCGCGTTGAAGAGCGAAACCGCTTTGTCGTGCTGGCGTTGGCCGATGGTGTAATTACGCGCGTAATCGTTCACGCCGTCGGGATGGCCCCAGAGATTGGGGGATACATCGCCTGAGTTGGCTTGCGCGAAAGCGGCGATGAAAGTATCCGCCGAGTCGTAATTCGTGCCGCGCCATTTTTCGAAGAGATAGGACGCGTAACCCTTGTTGTCCCCCGAAATCAATTTATTGGTATTGCCGATGTTCGTATTGTGTACGGCGAACCAGTTGATCATGCCCAGCTCCTGGCCGGTCAATGAGCGCATGCGCAACAGCGTCATGGTCTTATCCGCGCGATGGGCGTATTTCGCGCGTTCCGCGGCGGGATTGTTGTCGTATGCCGGCGAAGAGCGGTTAAAGTTGGCATTCAGTAAGTCGCCCGCGTTGACCTTGATGTTGCCTTCGCGCATGTTGTTGTGCGCGCGCACGATGGACTGGTAGATTCCGTCGACGATATTGTCGTAGGTCTGCTTGCTGTAACCCAGCGTCGTGAGATTGTAGAGCGCGTAGTGGGAATAGCCGCCGGGGCCGCTGTGGGTGTGGGTGGCGCTGATCATGACGTTCTTTTCGTCGTAGAGGGTGCCGTAGGTAGCCTTGAGTTTTTCGACCACGCCCTGCTTGACGGACTGGAAGATTTGCCCCAGGTCCGCGCTGACGAAAACTACGCGTTTGCCGTTGCAGGGGCTTTCGAAAGTGAAGGCCCGGGAATACAAACGCATGTGCAGGCCGGCGGTTTTTTGATCCAGGGATGCGTACCCCATCATGCCCTGTTCGGCGGCCGGTCCCGTGATGTCGTAGAGCCCGCGGCCGATGTTGTACGTGTCCGCGCCGAAG
>CAZGYS010000872.1:0-2344 GCA_964530305.1 uncultured Leptospiraceae bacterium | reverse complement strand
ATCACATCCGCGGATTCTTGAACCCGAGGAAGCTCCAGGTACTTCTCATCATCAGACTTTTTCTTGTTTTCTTCTTTTTCCTTCTTGTCCTTGGCGTTTTCTGCCTTGGTCTTCTTGCGCAGGTCGCTCAATTTGACCTTGCCGGCGTTCTTCTTGCGAAACTTACCGATGACGAGCACGAATCGGCCGCTGTATTTTTCCACCTGGGCGCGATTCTCCACCAGCGGGCGATTCTTATTGACGATCTGAGTGCCGGAGCAAGCGCCGAGCATCGCCCCGCAGATCAAGGCGACCGGCAAGATCAGTTTTGGTAAGGACATGTATTTCTCCCGAGTCATGATTCCGCTCTTCCGACGAATGAAAAGGCGGTGATGTTCGACCGGAGCGCGGGCGAGCTTACTCCCCACCCGGACTTTTTCACAGCAATTTCTTGATGCAATTGCGATTGGGACAGGTGGTATAATCGATCAGGCAATCGCGGTACTGGACGCCGGTGGCCTTGTCCGAGGAACGCAGTTCCACCAGACATTCCAGGTCCTCGAACAGCGCGGTTTCCCCGGCCGTCGGTTTAGTCTCGGCTTCAGTCGTTCGACTACGAATTAATTGCGTAAGCATGGCAACCTCCTTGTTGCTGGAGGTCATTCGCGAGCGCGGGTCTATAACTTATAAATGGACCCGCTTGTGTGTACAGCCCGTCGAGCGGGCTTTATGTATCAGTATTATCGGATCATCCCATCTCGGGACTATAATACTGAACCTGATTTCTGCCGCCATGTTTGCAAGCATAGAGGGCCTTATCCGCCCGCTCAATCATGGTTTTATTGGTCTTGGCGTCCAATTCAGGGTCGAAGGCGGTCACTCCCACGGAAAGAGTCACCTTCATAACCTGACCCTCGTGCTCCACGGTCATGTTTTCGACGGCCTTGCGCAGACTCTCGGCCGTTTCCATGGCCTTCTCCTTATCCGCGCCGGGCATCACCAGACAGAATTCCTCGCCGCCGTAACGAGCCGCGAAATCCGTCTTGCGAGCACTCTCATTGAGCTTCTGGGCCACATGCTTGAGAACCTCGTCCCCGGCCTGGTGCCCATAGGTATCATTGAAATTTTTAAATTTGTCCACGTCCGTCAACAGCAGCGTCAGGGGCGTTTTGCGCTTGGTGGCCTTGTCACGCTCTTCCCGGGTTCGGCTCTGAAAATAGGCGTGATTCTTGAGCCCGGTCATCATATCCACAGTGGCACGCTCGTAGAGGCGGGCATTTTCCACGGCGATTCCACCCAGCGACGCCAGATCCACGAGAAAGGAACGCTCGGCGTCCAGATAATCGCCTCCGACCGCCTTTTCACCGAGAATGATCAGGCCAATGACCTTGCCCTTGGTTTTGAGGGGAACGGCCAGTTCGGCGCCGATTTCACGCAGCAAATCAAGGGAGACGCTGTTGGAGAGCTGGCTTTCAATTTCGCTCAAGGTCAGCGACTTATTATTGCTTTCGAAAAACTGAATCAGGGGCGTTTCGAGCAGAATCTGGTATTCGTCCGCCGGATTATTGAGCTCAAAGCCCTTGTAGCTGTCTACCAGCACCACGTGATCGGAATCCATGTCCGGCGTGAGGAACATACCGGCCTGCATGGTCGTGACGTGGGCCATGCACATATCCAGGACGGCCTGGATCAGAAATTCATAGTCCAGAGTGGAGTTGAGCGCCCGGGAAATCTCGATCAACTGTCTTTGATCGTAGATTTTCTTCTCATAATGTTGGATTTCATCCGGAATAGAAACCGACATAATCACCCTCTCTGCATCTATATTGATAAGGCCCGCCGAGCAGCCACGAAACCAGAGCGTATTACCGGAACACAAGAGGAATCGGTCAACAAGAAAGCCGCGCGAATTTCTCGCGATTTATTATCCGACCGCCACTCCCGAACGGCGACCGCGAAAAAATATCCGCCTCGACGCGCCAAATATCATTTCTTCTTGACAATCCGGCCGCCTACAGAATCCTGCCCTTTCTTATATCGCGCGGTAGAGCAGCTGGTAGCTCGTTGGGCTCATAACCCAAAGGTCACAGGTTCAAATCCTGTCCGCGCTAATCCGCCGCCGGCCGAGGTCTTCGATTTCGGCCGGTGCTGTTTTCGGGGAGCGGGCCCCAAACAGACCAAGAGAAACTCAAACGGCGAAGTAGCTCAGTTGGTTAGAGCAGCGGAATCATAATCCGCGTGTCCGGGGTTCGAATCCCTGCTTCGCTACATTCTCTCCTTCGTTGCCCCACTCCGCCGGCTGCGGCCTACGCGACACTGCAATCGGACCCTCCGCAAGCAATCCGACTGAGTCCCGCGGTCCGTT
>CAZGYS010000871.1:0-2353 GCA_964530305.1 uncultured Leptospiraceae bacterium | reverse complement strand
AGGGCCGAAACGTCGGCCTCCGAAAGCATGGACTTTTTGTATTCGGGTTCGGGAGCTTGCCAGGCTTCCAGGCCGGCGTCTCCGAAATAAACGCGATTTACGGCCAGCAGCAACATGAGCAGGGAAGCCACGATCCCGATCACGCCCCGGTTGAGCATGTTCGCGTCCACAAGATACAGGCCGAACCAGATCATGGGAAAGATCAACAACCCCGCGGTCACGCCCAGCCAGATCCCCAGGTAGGTTCTTTGTTTGCCGCGCGCCTCTTTCCACTTACGCCGCAGAAGCTCAAAGCCGGCGCTCGCCAGGAGCACCAGATAGGCAATGCTCAACCAGTACATGATTTCGCAGTCCAGGTGGACCTGGCGCAAATCCTCGCGAATGTACTGCAGCTTTTCGGCCGCGGGAGAGAAATAATACGGCAATAGATACGTGAATTGAGCCGCCGGCAAAACGAACAGCCACGCGCGCCTATTAAGCATGAAGCGCTTCATTCGCGGGACCGGGGGCGCCGGGGAGGGCGATGAAGCGGGTTGCTTTCCCTCGAGCGCGCGCAGGACGTCGGAGACGGCCAGGAAGTAAAAGACCCCAATCAGGGCGGTGACGGGGAAACCCAGGCGTGAAAGGTGCGGCCATTCCAGGATGGCGCCCGAACCGTACATATAGTCCTGCACGACGCCCGCGCCCGCGGCCAGAAAGAACAGCGCAAGGTAAACATTACCGGGGCGACCCGCTCGCCGTAAAAAGAAGAGCGCGAAAAAGAGCGCCTGCACGGCCCCGAGCACCACGGCATTAGCCCACATACGCTTTTATACGGGCGCGAAGCGTCCCGGGCAAGAAAATTTCTCGGGCGGCTTCCCCTGGAAGAATCGTGTAGAAGGATCGTGTTTACGTTTCCGGCTCGGCGGCTTCGTGGGCCGCCTCGATGGCCTCGATGAGGCGCGTCAGACCGGGTCGCCCCCGGCGATAACAAAAGTAGAAGCGGCGTTCGGCCGAGAGCTCCGGAATGGCCAGCTCCCGCAGGCGATCCGTCAGCGCGAAGCGAGAGATAAAGCCCACGCCCAGTCCGGCCTCGATGGAGCGCACGACGGACTCGACATTGCGCATCTCCATGGCAATTTCCGGGCGAAACGTCGGCCGCAGGGAACGGAATTTCTTTTCCATGACCTGTCGGATGGCCGAGGCCGGGTGATAAAAAACGAATTCGCTGTCTCGCAACGCCTCCACGCCGATGCGCTTACGGCGAGCCAGGGGATGCTGGGCGGCGACCACGGGAATGATGGTATCGGTCAGGAAGAACTTGCGCGTCAGTTCGCTCTCGTTTTGCGCTCCCGTGAGAATTCCGAGATCCACGTCTCCACCGAGCAATGCTTCCCTGGTCTCATGGGCATCGCCCTCGATTACGCGAAAGCTTACGCCCGTGTGTTCTCGGCGAATATGATTCAATACATGGGGTAGGACATAGGCGGCCGCCGTCTGCCCGGCCGAGATGGAATAGCGTCCCGCCAGGGCCTCGGAATCCTCGTCCAGTGAACCCAGGGTTTCCTTCCACAGGTCGTCCAGTTTGACGGCCCGTTCGAGAAACTTCTCTCCCGCCGGCGTCAGCCGCAAACTGCGACCGCCCCGTTCAAGCAGCACGTGTCCGGTTTCACGTTCCAGCAGCGCGATTTGTCGAGAGAGGGCCGGTTGGGTTAGTCCCAGGGCGGCGGCGGCCTTCACGAAGGAGCCCCGGCGATGAATCTCAAGAAAGTATCTGATCTGACGAAATTCCATGGTCGTGCTTCATCCCATATGCACTACGCCGGCACTACTCCCGGCATTATGATATTTATTGCGATTTTGTGACGCCATAACTATTCGTTATATGAATGATAAACACTAATTATTTGCAATTCTTTTTTCCAGAGGGTATGTTTTCACCATGAGTAATGAAGCAATGACAATGTATGACAAGATCTGGCGGGATCATCTGATCCATGATGACGGCAAGCTGGCCATCATCTATATCGACCGCCACCTGGTGCACGAGGTAACTTCGCCCCAGGCCTTCGAGGGCCTGCGCATGGCGAATCGCACCGTGCGCAAACCGAACCTGACTTTCGCCACCATGGACCACAATGTGTCCACCCGCTCCCGGGACTGGGGCGCCGCCGGCGAGATTTCCAAAAAGCAAATGGAAACACTGGCCGCCAACTGCAAGGAGTTCGGCATTAAACTTTTCGACTTGAATCATCCGGACCAGGGGATCGTGCACATCATCGGACCGGAGATGGGTCTGACCTTGCCGGGCAGCACCATCGTCTGCGGCGATTCCCCTACCAGTACCCACGGCGCGTTCGGCGCCCTGGCCTTC
>CAZGYS010000870.1:242-2358 GCA_964530305.1 uncultured Leptospiraceae bacterium | reverse complement strand
TCAGATCCGATTACGCCTACTTTCTTTCCACCTTCGCGGGGAAACTGGACGAGAAGCTGACGGAAAAACAAAAGGGCCTGCTCAATGAGAAGGTCGGCGTACATAATTTTTCCGTGCCCGAGCAGGAAATGGTGCCGTCCATGCTGCACCACTTCCCCGTCAGCAGCGATAAGTTCGACCTGTGGATTGCCTTCGTGCTGGCCAACTCCATTCAGTATTCGCCGGCCATGGGCCTGGAATCCGCCGGACCGGCCGACACCCAGGCCATCCTGCTCCGCTTGCGCCGGGGCAGCGTCCGCGGCGAATCCATCCGCGAAATGGCCTACGAGCACATGGCGTCCGAGGAGAACTGGCGTCGCTTTCGCTCTCCCGAGGACAATACGCGCGAAATGATGGAGCTTTTTCTGGGACGATTCATCGACTCCGAGGTTCCCCTCGCCTCGAAAGTCTGCGGCAACTGGTCCCTCAACAAGGACAATGAACTCATCGTCGGCTTCGACGAAAACACGGAGTCCATGGAATTGCTGGGACGCGAAATCACCAACTGCCACGACTTTTACCAGGCGGTCACGGAACACCCGGACTTCATGCCCACCCTGGCGCGCATGCTGACGGATATTTTTTTCCAGGGCCGCTCGGAGCCCGTACGCGAAGCCATTGCCGGAAGCCTGGCCCTGAAGAACCCGCGCACGTTCCGGGAAATGTTTCGCATGATTTTGTTTTCGCGCGAATATCTCATGAACACCGAGCGGCCGCGTTCCTTCGAGGAGTCCTTCTACAATCTGGCCGGAAAGATTCGCTGGCACGCCAACGTGAACTTCTTTCGCGATACGCGGGGGCGATTGGACCAGATGAATCAACCGCTGTTTTCCAATAAACTGGGTCGCTCGCCGCGCATCCCCCTGGACACCCTGAGTTTCTCCAACTACCAGCGCACGGTGCGCGAAAAGGGCGTCCTGGATCTCAAGCGCGACGAGTTCAACACCAATGACGGCGGCTGGAGCGATGCGATTCTCAACGTCGATCTCCCGGCGGACGAATACACACGCTTCCTGTTTCTCTCCATCCTGGAGCGGGAACCCCTGCCCCGAGAGCTGGAAGTCCTGGGCAAAATCTTCGAGGCGCGCGGCTTTCGCCCTAAAAAGGACCGCGTGAAAATCGCCTCGGTATTGCTGGATTACTTTTCGCGTCTGCCGGACATCTATTTGTTCCAGCGATCATGCGAAGCAGGCGACCTCGCGCGGGCGAATTGCATGCCGCTGTGAAGGTCGAAGGGGCAAAGGGTCTAATGGTTGAGGGACGGAGAAAAAGAGGTAAATTAATGAGCAAGAGAAATAACAACAAGAAGCAAATGAATCGCGGGCAATTTTTGAAATTAATGGGCGGCGCCATGGCCGCGGCGGCGGGGACGGCCATGCTCCCGCGTTCCTTGCGCGCGAACATCCGCGACGTGGACTTTCGTGCGCCGGCCGTGCAACCCGCGGTAATTCACGTCTTTCTCTACGGCGGCGCCTCCGAGCTGGCCGGGAACCTGACCAACTGGAACGACATTCGCTCCGCGTCCGTGAATCCCTATCCGGGCGGACAGGTTTCGCCGACGTCCAGCGGACTGTGGAACCAGGCCGGCGGCGGCATCATGGAGAACATGCTCGCCGCGGGCGATATGTCCATTTACAGAACCATCAATCGCCGCAAGAACGACACCAAGGCCCATGGCCGCAGCATCGCCCAGAACCTGGTGGGCAATCTAAATCCCGAGGCGCCGGGTATCGCCGCGACCCTGGCCGAAGTGCTCGAAAGCCGGGGCGGCCTGGATGCCGGCGGCGCCGTATTTCCCTTTGTCAGCCTGGAAGGCGATTCGCGGGTTTTTCAACCCGGAGATTTGCTTTTGAATCCGGCCCTGCGACCGGCGGCGTTGGGCGTAAACTTTACCAATCCCTATAAAGCCAATCGCAACGCCTACCTGGACCAGGCCAATGACGACGCCCTGGAAGCCCTGGCGGGCGAAGTCGCCTCGGGCATGGCGGGCATGAAATCCGCGCCCGGCGCCTTCATGCGCGTACGCGAATTCTTTACCCGTCGCAAGAGCCTGGCGAATTTCGTGGACGAGTTGAAG
>CAZGYS010000870.1:0-232 GCA_964530305.1 uncultured Leptospiraceae bacterium | reverse complement strand
CTTGCCGGCGGGAGTCACCTACCCCGCGAACAATCCCATGGCCGACCGACTGCGCACGGCCCTGACCATCGCCGTACACAACCCGGATACGCGCTTCATTTCCATCGGCAACGGTGGTATCGGTGGATGGGACGCTCACTCAAGCGCCCTGAGCACCTATACCACGAATATGACGCGCGTGATGGAGGCCCTGCAAGCAGCGGTAAATCACATGAAGGCGGCGGGTCAGGAC
>CAZGYS010000869.1:0-2373 GCA_964530305.1 uncultured Leptospiraceae bacterium | reverse complement strand
TCAGGGTTTCGGCCGGAGACGAAATGAAGGGCGCCGTCTGATCGAATTGAAGCTTCACCATGGCCGCGATAAAAGCCGCCGGAATGCCGTGGCCGGAAACATCGGCGATATAGATTCCGAGATCGCCGTTGGGGAATTCCGTGAAGCCGTAGAAATCGCCGCCGATTTTATCCAGGGGCAGATACAAAGTGGAAATGCTCAAATGCTCCGGGGTGGGGATGGAGCGCGGGAGTACGGCGCTCTGGATTTTACGGGCCTTGTCCAGTTCTTGTTCGATGATCGCCGAGCGGCGCTGGGCGCGGGCGCGATCCTCGGCTCGGGCTACCAGCCTGGCGCGGGTTTCCACCAGCGATTCCAGGCGACTGTTCATGCGCGCTAAACGCCTGGTCAGATCGTGATTGCGCTCGACCTGGTGTGAATATTCCAGCGCGGAGGCGATTGCCCCCAGCAGAAAAGCGTCTTCGGGCAAGGCTCCCGGCGCGGACCGTCGAAGGATGATCAAGGGCTCGCGTTTGCCGGGGTAGGGCATTTCGGAGCCGGGAGATTCCTCGAGCCCTGGCGATTTCGAACCCGGATCCCGGAACAGAATCATGGGCCGACGGGGAAACAGATTACGCGGATTGTCGGGCGGCGGGCCATTCTCGAAGTCTAGAATTACCGCGGCGATTTCGCCGAAGGTATCCGCGTCTTCGGGAACCAGGGGAGCGGCCGTAACCTCAAGTTCCTCCAGGGTGAGCACCCGCAAATCATACCCGTCCCCGAGCACGTTTTGCAGGGCCGCGATTCTGCGCGCGGCCGCCTCGGAGCCGTCCGCGTCATGGACGAAGGCCAGCACGGGCACGCCCTTTGAATCTTCCTGTGGGAAAGCCCCCTGCATATGAATGGGATATCGCGTCGGCCGAATGCGCCCGCGGACGGATGCATTTCATCGCACCCGCCGGGAGATGCAAACAAATTTGTTTTCCCGGCGATTTGAACTTATTTCCAGGTCCTGGAAAAAAGCTGTCTCTCTCTTCGGCCTCCCAGATTTTTGTATTCATGTCGGGAATTCGACCAGAAACTGCTGAAACTTCTAGATTGCCCAGGATCCGCTCCACAACCATCCTGTGCGTGAATAAAGATGGTAAGACCGTCATGGGCGGAGACGGCCAGGTGAGCATGGGAGACACCGTGATGAAGGGTGGGGCCCGGAAGGTGCGCCGGCTCAAAGACATGGATATCGTCGCCGGGTTTGCCGGTTCGGCCGCCGATGCTTTTACTCTCTTTGAATTATTTGAAAAGAAGGTCGAGGAGTACCAGAAGAACCTGAGCCGCGCGGCCGTGGAGCTGGCGCGGGAATGGCGCACGGACCGCATGCTGCGTCGCCTGGAAGCCCTGCTGATAGTCGCCGATGTTAAGGAAATGTTTCTGGTCTCGGGGACCGGGGACGTAATCGCGCCGGACGACGGCGTGCTGGCCATCGGCTCGGGCGGCAACTACGCGCTGTCTTCGGCGCGGGCCCTCCATCGCCATACGGACATGAGCTCCCGGGACATCGTGGAAGCGGCCATGAACATCGCCGGGGAAATCTGCGTTTATACGAATCGCAACATCGTCGTGGAAGAAGTCGGCTCCTGAACGGAGCCTTCGCGCGTCCCGCGGGCGCGGGACCATGTGAGTCGATGAACGACGACCGAAAACGCGAATAATGGATCGGAGTTATTGAATATGGAAATCACCAGCCAGGACAACGTCAATGGTTCGGGCCCCGTTAAGGGCGATTCGCTGCTGGACCTGGACGAACTCACGCCCAAACAAATCGTCGAGCAGCTCGACAAGTACATCATCGGGCAGAACGAGGCCAAGAAGTCGGTGGCAATCGCCATTCGCAATCGCTATCGCCGTCGACGCGTGGCCGAGGACATGCAGGACGAAATCTATCCCAAGAACATCATCATGATCGGCCCCACCGGGTGCGGTAAGACTGAAATCGCCCGGCGGCTCTCCAAGTTGACCGGGGCGCCCTTCGTCAAGGTCGAAGCCACCAAGTATACCGAAGTGGGCTATGTCGGTCGCGACGTGGAATCCATGATTCGAGATCTGGTAAACACCGCCGTGAACATGGTGCGCAAGGAATACAGCGAATCCGTTCAGAGCAAGGCCGAGGAAAATACCGAGCAACGCCTGCTGGAACTCATGCTGCCGTCCAATCGCGCCGAATCCGACGATGCGCCCCAGCCCGAGGGCCTGGGAGACATCATGAAGGCTTTTTCCGGCATGTCCGCCACGGGCGCGCAGGCGCAGGCCGGGATGTCCGCCTCCACGAGCGAAACCGCCGTTACCGAGGAAGACAAGAAGGAACAAGAACGTCATGAGCGTACGCGAGAGATGCTC
>CAZGYS010000868.1:0-2378 GCA_964530305.1 uncultured Leptospiraceae bacterium | reverse complement strand
GATCGCCAAACGGATCATTAATAAGAAAATCGAATCGCCCTTGAAACCGCCCGCCTCCGGTTTCGCCTATAAGGAGGGCAAGACCTACTCGATCCTCATCGAGCATCCCGCGGGCAACACCCTGCTCCACGGCAGTGCCGGTTTTATTCCCGGCGCGCTCAAGGGGCTTCGCGCGGACACGGTCATGCTCGGCACCGGCGGCGCGGGTTCCATGGCGCCGGAGCTGTTCCAGGCCTACCTGAAGGAAACGGTTTTCACCGTGGGCGCCAAACGCGTCATCCCCGTGCACTGGGACGACATGTTCCAGCCCATCAACGAACCCCTTAAACCGGCCAAGGATTTTCCCGCCTCCATGAAGAACGTCGTCGACGGTTCGAAGGGCGGCAAGGCCTACGAGATCAAGATGCTCCCCGAGTTCGAGTTCGTGCGCTTGTATTGAGGATTTCTCCCATGGTCCACGATACGAAAATAGCGAAGTTCGCGGGCACCATGGAGGAGCTGGCCGAGGACATCGGCAATCTACGCTATGATGCCCTGGCGGAATTCCTGGAACTACTCGCGGCGAAAATTGAAAAAGACGGCGCAAAGGACGCAAGTCGAGGCCGTGTTCAACTGGCCGGTCGTTTACAGGCGTGCACCGAAAGTTTGCGCGAAGGGAAAATGGCCATTGATACGGCCTGGAAGATCTGCAAGCCGTACATGGAATAGCGGCGGGTTGGCGACTTTAACCACTTCTTCTACTGCTCCAGACGAATCGTTCGGTTCAGCACCTCAATGTCGGCTCGGGAAAGCTCCAGGATCGCCAGCACTTTGTATTGGTGATAACTCGGTTCGTCATCGCAACCCTCGATGAACTCGTTGGAGATCAGGAAGGCCAGCACGTGAATGGACTTATCGCGGCGGGATTCGAATTCGGCATAGACCAGCGAGCGGAATATATTGTAGCCGCCGCCGGGGGCACTGCCGTTGAAATCGGACAAGCGAGATCGGGTTCGACGAAAGACAAGTTCCCGTTGCTCGAGTTGCTCCGAGATCAGTCCCTTCTTCTTTTTTAAGAAACCGGCCTTGCTATTGGCGCGAACAAAAGACTTGATTTCAGCGGACAGCGCGCTTCCCGCCCAGGAGTTTTTGCTGAACAGCCTTCCCGTCTTGAGATTACAATAGACCATTCTACCGGGGTTCTTCTTGATGCACGCCCTGTGCTCATAGATGCCGCCATACAGCAGCTTCTTTTTCTTTTTGGGCTGTGCATGCGCTTGCGTGGAAACAAAGATCGCCGCCAGGAGAATTGAGAAGAGGTATTTCGTTTTCATATTGATGTCCGCCGTTCGATTTTGGACGATTCAGGCGGAATGAAAGGTCAAAAATTTCGGGGCGGCGCGGATACTTTCAAGCCGGGGCAATTCTGAGAGTAGATCAAGGCAGGCGCGCTCATGGTAGGCGCGAAACGCGTGCGGTTGTATCAGGGCCGACACGCGGCGATGGCATCCGCTTCGTCTCGATAGGCCGGCAGAATGTCCGCCAGACGCGCCAAATCCAGGACGTATTCCACGACGGCGGAAAGATCAGCCAGGACCAGTTTGCCTTCCTTGGATTCGAGATCCTTGTAGATAGTGAGGATGCGACCGACGCCGGAGGAACTGATGTCGGTGACGTCGACCATATTAAGAACGAAGAAGCGCGAACCCTTGCGCTTCATCAGATCCTTCACGTTTTCGTCCAGAATGGTGAGCGTGTATTGATCCATGGCGCCGTTGATGCGCAGAACCTGGACGCCGTCTTTCTCTTCAATCTTGATGGCCATGGGTGTCGGAATATTCTCCAGGCACCGACTTCGCGTCAAGATGGAATTTCGCCGTCAAAGGCCGGTTCAAAGAATGGGATCCGGGCAAACGTCCCGGCGACCGCAACCGGCACAGTGTTCGCCCATGAAGATCGCGTCGAAGGCGTCCATGATTCCCGAGACTGAGGCGCGTTCCCGGGTAATGATACCGGCTTCAAAATTACGGCGATTGTCCTTCTTCGCGCCCAGGCCGGCGCCGGTGAGATTCGCCGAACCCACATAGGCGATTTTGCCGTCCACGATGATGGTCTTCATGTGATTACGAGGACACAGTAAGCGTTCAAATCGTTCACTGGTCAGGAACTCCGGATGGCGATCAAAATCGGCGCGGAAGCGGGGGCCGGGCTCCTTCGCGTGCAGCAAGCGCACTTCCACTCCCCGGCCAATCAATTCGGCCAGCAGGACCAGGATGGAGACATAGCGCCGTCCCCGTCGCAGGTGCATGTCTTTCAGATCGGCTGTCGCAATCCACACGAAGCGACGCGCCTCGGGCAAGGCCCGCTGAATCATTTCCTCATGAGCTTTTTCGTTAAGA
>CAZGYS010000867.1:0-2398 GCA_964530305.1 uncultured Leptospiraceae bacterium | reverse complement strand
AATCGCGTGGACTCCCCCTCTTAGCGCGAATAAAAAAATTAATCCCGGAGTGTTCTCATGAAAAAAGCCCTGACCCGGATCCTGGGCGGCATCGTCGGTTTGATCCTTTTCCTCACGATTCTAGTATATTCGCTCAGCTTTCATCCCGCGGACGTCCAATCCGAACCCGTAAGTTGCCCCGCCTCGACGCCGGAGCTGACTCCCGGCGCGAAGGTTACGATCCTGACCTGGAACGTGCAGTTCATGGCGGGTAAAAAATACTTCTTCTTTTACGGAGGCGGACCGGATACCCGCCCGAAAACCGAGGACATCGTCGCCACCACGAAGGAAGCGGCTCGGGTCATCCTGGAAGAAAAGCCGGACATCATTCTGTTGCAGGAAGTCGATCATGGCGCGAAGCGTACCGACAAGCGCGATCAGCTGGCCGACCTCCTCAAGGAAGTCCACGCCAAATCGCCCGCGCTCTATCCCTGTCACGCTTCCGCGTTCTACTGGAAGACCGCCTGGAATCCTCATCCCAAACTGCTGGGCAGCACCGGCATGAAGCTTTCCACGGTTTCGCGCTTCAAGATTTCAAAGGCGACGCGCTACGCGCTGTCCGGCATCACCTCCAACGACGTCATTACCCGCCAGTTTAACCTGAAGCGGGCCCTGCTGGAGACTCGCCTGCCGGTCAAGGGCGCAAACGAACTGGTACTGCTCAATACTCACCTGAGTGCTTTCGCGCAGGGCACGAACACCATGGAGCTACAGGTAAAGCAGGCCGCGGACCTCCTGGACGGTTACAATAAGGCCGGCCTGCCCTGGATCCTGGGCGGCGATTTTAATTTGCTTCCGCCCGGCAAAAGCCGCTCCCTCTTGAGCCCGGCGAATCAAAAGAAATTCAATCCGAAACCGGAAATCGCGCCGCTGTACGAAAAGTTCGTCGGCTTTCCTACGCTCGCGGACGTGAACGGACCCAACCATGAAAAGTGGCGTACCTTTCTGCCCAATAATCCGAAACACAAACAACCCACGTACACCATCGACTACTTCTTCGTGGCGCGAACGTTAAAGCCCCTGTCTCATCGCGTACGCCATGGAGACACGCACAAGATTTCGGATCACATGCCGCTGTTCCTGGAGTTTCAGCTGCCCTGACATTTCATCATCAATCAAAGGAATTAAATGAGAACCATCGTATTAATCACTCTGGCGGCCGCGCTGGCCTTGAGCGCGTGCCGCACGTCCGACTCGAAGAATAACGGCAAAGGCGATTCGGCGAACACTTCCAAACCGAGCACCTCAAAACCGAACACCGCGAAGAAGCCCAGGCCTCTGGAAGAACCCACGAAGAAACGCCCCCTGGAAGAACCCGTGCCCAAGCGCAAGGGTCCCCGGGAGGCGACTCCGGTCGTCCTGAACGGCGTCAAGTTCACGGCACCGGTGTGGGGAGAAGGAGACAAGAAACTGCGTCGGCACATCGTGGAAGCGCGCAATCCCACGACCAATGCCCGGCTCTGGAAAGTCGTGATCTATACGGTGAACTACAAGACCGGTCTGGAACAGGATGTGCAGGACAATTTCATCAAGAAACTGCTGGTGGAAAACGGCAAGATCATTATTGAAAGCGAAGCCGGTCCGTTCTATGAACTGGATCCGAAAACTCGCGCCGTAACAAAATTGCTGGAGCGCTAACGTCGCCGACGCTTGATGGCCCGCTTCAAGGGTCCCGTCTGTCCGTTCAGGGGCTCCAGTTTGTCCGCCTTGCGAACATCGCTCATGGCCCCGCCGTAATCGCGCAGGCGATAGCGCGTATGCGCGCGATGATAATACAACTCGAAGAAGCGCGGGTTGGCGCGAATCCCCTGGTCGAACTCCTGCAACGCGCGACGATACTGCCTCTGCTTGAAGTAGATGCGCCCCAGATACAGATGCGCGAAGAACAGCCCGCGATTATTGCGCGCCAGGTTTCGAAAAATCGCCTCGGCCCGATGGTATTTGCGCGAAGCAAACAAAAAGACCGCGTGATTCAGGCGAACGGTTACATTGTCCGGTTCCAACGACAGAGCCTTCGCGTGAGCCTCGCCCGCTTCCGTCATACGACGCATGTAGAAATAAGCCAGACCCAGGTTGGAATACGTTCGCGCCGAGCGGGAATCCAGAGCCAGGGCCTTCTTGAAAGCGCCCACGGCCTGCTTGTATCCGCCCATGGACATGCGCGTCACTCCCGAGCGATTCCAGCAATCGGCCGTGCCGACCCGGGGACACAACCGTTCGTAAATTCGCGCGGCGTCCCGCAACTGATTGCTGTCCAGGTGCAATCGCGCCAGCAGCAATTGATAACTCTTCATTCCCGCGGCGGGACTTTTCTTGAGCGCGGCAATGGCGCCGCGCGTATCTCCGGAGGCGGCCCGGG
>CAZGYS010000866.1:0-2419 GCA_964530305.1 uncultured Leptospiraceae bacterium | reverse complement strand
GCCGAGACCCAGGCCGGCCAGTGAAAGAATGTAGCCGCGTCCCTGGTGAATCGCCAGGGCGAACAACACCAGCAGCAATATGAAGGCCGAGAGTTTGCGCCTCAGTTTCGACACGGAGGCGTCCACGCGCGCCACGAAAAGATAAACGGTATAAAGCGTGACGGGCAGCAGCACGGCGGCGGAACCGGAGTCGGTGAACAAGCCCGGCGGGCGAAAGTGCTGAAGGCTGCGCGCGCTGCCGGCAAAGAGGCGCGCTACTCCGGCCTCCTGGAGAGCGACCACCAGCAGGCAGAGGATGCCGCCGACCGCGAAGCCTTTCAAGAGTTCGCGCGCTAGAACTTCATTGTCGACCTGATCCAGGCCGAGCGCTCGGCTCCGCGCGTCCGCGATGATGAAAAGAAGCGGGCCCAGCAGGTTGACGGCGACGAGGGAGCTCAAATAAAACGCGTAGTTCGCGCTGACTCCGGCAGTCACTTCACGATCCTTGAGCGATAAGTTCGTCGTCAGGCTCGGCGCGTAGTATTCCAGCAGAGATCGCGAAATCAAAAAACCGACAAAAAGAAAAAGCATCAACGCGGCGCTCGAACGGACTTTTCGCTCGTCCGTAGTTTCGGCGGTCCCGTCCATTTTTTGCTCGGCCCGAAACGTCAAAACCGCCCGCGTAAAGACGCCCAGGCTTAAGCCGGCGAAGGCGCAAAACAGCAAGTTGTGGGAATCTCGCCCCAGCCCAATGGATAGAACGCGAGGCAGGGCAATGATGCAGAACGCGAAGGCGAAATAACGCAGGCGATAAAAAAGAAAACCGAAAAGCGTCGCCCCCGCGAATTCCAGAAGGGAGAAGGCCTTGAAGTAGGGGCCCGCCAGGTGCCCGACGCGCGTGAAGAGCAGAAAAATCGCCGCGGCGAAAATCAGCGCCGGAACGTAAACGGCGATTGCGCGAATCATGGCCGCGCCCCGGCCGGCTTCCCGGGGCGATAGCCCGCCGCTTTGTTGCCCGGTTCGCGCTCCACCAGGTTCGGCGGAGGGACGGGCGCGCAGGGCAAGGGCGAATTACCGCACTGATCTCCGCGCGCGGGCACGTGGATTTTCAACGGGTTGCCGTCCGGTCGTCCGTAATCATGAATGCGCAGTTGATTGGCGGGGAGCCGGGGCGGGCGACTCACGCGCCCGGCCGGTGAATGAAAAACACCGTCGGACCACCACAATAACACAATCGCCGCGGGCACGGCCGACCAGCGGCTTGCGCGCCCCTTGCCCAGCCATAGAAATACGCCGGTCAGGGCCAGCGCCGGCGGCAGCCAGAACCATAGCTGCGCGAAACGAATATCCGGCGCCGTCAAAAAGAAGTACAGCAGGCCGACTCCGTTTAAGAGGACCATGGCGGCCCAACCCAGCGTGTTTCGTTTGCGTGCGCGAAGGAAGATCCACCCCAGCAGTACCAGGAGAATCGGCGCGGATACGACCGTGAGCAAGAAGGACTTGTCGGCGCGAAAACGCGCCGCCCAGGGCTTGAACCAGAACCAGAAATCGTTCCCGGCTACTTTCGTATGGTCCGGGCCGGGCATGCGCGCCCAGTCTCGAATAAGGTCGGCCATGGCCTGGACGTCCTTCGCCGGAGGAGACCAGTCCAAATGAAAGTTGAAGAGCGGCACCGGATACCACAGCCAGCCCGAGAGAACCACATTGCGCGCAACGTGAGCCATGCCGGCCAGGGCGGCACAGGCAAGGGCAAAGACCAGCACGCCGCGAACTTTTCGTAGCGGCAGGTCCTCGGAGCGAAAAGAAGGCGAAAGCAACAGGCCTCCGAAGAGAGCCGGGATCAAGAGCAGGGGCGCCGCGCTTAATTTCGCCGTGACGGCACAGGCGGCGATTAGAAAAACCGGTATGACCAGCGCGGCATCCCTTCGGGTGTATACGGCGCTCGCAATGGAACGACGAAACTCGCCGCGAAAACCGCGAACGGAAAGAAAATATAGAATCAGTATAACGCCGTAAAGGTAGACTACGTGATCCGACGAAAGGGAAGCCAGGCGGTGGGTGAATACCTCGGCGAAAATAAAAGGAAGTATGAACAGGGCGAACAGGGCGTCGGCACGAATTCGACCTGTCCCGCGATTCGGGCGGGGAGCCCGCGCCGATCTGAGGGCGGCCATCAAGAACTGGGCCAGAGCCACCCAGTAGAGTAGACTGAGCGCGGCGCTCGCCGCGCGATCCCGCAGGGGGCCCAGATTCAATAAGACGGAGAACACATGAAAGGAAGAGTTAAAGCCCAGGCGACCGTGGAGGTTGACCAGGCCGGGCACGGCCGCGAAGTCTCCGGCCCAGCGTACCGCGTTCGCGTGATACAAATACGTATCGTAGAGGCGCGTGGCGCGGACGGCCTGGGAGGCGATGAGCAGGGCGGTTAGGCCGAGGGGCA
>CAZGYS010000865.1:0-2431 GCA_964530305.1 uncultured Leptospiraceae bacterium | reverse complement strand
ACCGAAGGACGGTTTACGGGCGTCCAGAAAGACGCCCGTAAAGCTCAATATGGAAATCGTAGTCCAATAGATTATGACCGCGCCCGCCACGATGTTCGCGTTGCGCGAAGCCGTGGTAATGGCCTGGCGTCGATCTTGAAAGTGAAAGTAATTGGCAATCAACCCCTGGCCGCTCTGGACATACACGAAGGGCAGGGTGACGTCCTGGTAGTCGCTCTGGGCGGAATTGTAGCGCGCGACGGTCGAGGCGTATCCCACCAGGGCTAATCCCGTTACGCCCATGAGGGAGTAACCCAGCGCCGTATGGCCGTCATGGAGTTGGCCCCAGCCCGGAAAAACCGCGGAGCGCCACATGGAGGCCAGCCGCGTGTCCTGGGAGCGTCGGCGTTTTTCCTCCGCGCGACGCTTCTCGGCCAGCATGCGCGTAACCTGTTTCTCCATGGCCTCCCGGTCCACGACCTTGACGATTACGGTTTTATTCTTAACTCTTCTTTTCCAGCTAACGTTCTTATGGCTGATCCTACGAATCTTCTTAAGTTTGACGAAGCTGGTGCGACCGTTTTTGGAGACCACCGCGGCTTGCCCACCAAGTACTATTACGATGACATTACGGCGAACGGTGCCGTCCTTGAGCAGCAGGGTGTCGGCGCGAAGATGGGAACCGCCGTCCGCGAACGAAGCGAAGGCGAAAATCGCCCCGGCCCCGAGTATGTTGCGCATGGAGGGCTTGAATATCTTGAAATTGAAGAGTTTACAAAACGGATCTTTCATGACGTTGGACGGCGGGAATACTGATGGTCCCGCGCGAAAAGTCAAGAATAATCGGCCGCGCGGCGCCGCCGATCTCCGTCATAATTTATGCGATTATTTATGCGATTATTTATGCGATTATTTATGCAGCAAGCGCACGGCGCCGTTCCAGTTCTCGGTGGGCGGATCCTGCTCAAGCTTTTCACAGCGCTTAATGTAAATGCCCGGGAGACGGTCCTCGGGATTGCGGCGCGCCATTTCGCGAAATACGTCCGAGGCGGCCTTGAATTCCCGCGCGCGATAACGTTCAATACCTTCGCGTAAATCGGGCATGGTCTCGTGCTTCAGGTCACGGACTTCTTTTTTGTCGGTGGCGAAAATTTCGCAGATGACGGTGGGTTTCGTTTTGCCCTTTACGATAATGGTGTCTATTTCCCGCGTGTGCTCGCTGGGTTTAAGCATGCGTTCAACGGTATCGCTGGTAGTCAGGATACTGGTGCCGTAGTAACGGGTCAGGCTTTCCAGGCGCGAAGCCAGGTTGACGGTATTGCCGATGACGGTGGTATCCAGGCGACGGCGAGAACCCACGGTGCCCAGCATGACGTCTCCATGGTGCAGGCTGATCCCGAAATCGATGGGCGGGTATTCCTTCACGGCGCGATGCTCGTTATAGAGAACGAGCTCACGCTTCATGTCCACCGCGGCGGAGAGCGCGCGATCCACGGGCGAAAGTCGGTCGTCGCCGTTGCGGCCCGCGAACAGGGCCATCACCGCGTCGCCGATGAACTTATCCACGAAACCGCCGTTCTTTTCGATCCAGGGAGCCATGCGCTGGAGATAGGAATTCAGAAAGCGAAAGTTGTCCTCCACGCTCATGGCTTCCGAGAGATTCGTAAACGAACGCAGGTCGGAAAACAAAACGCAGAGATTCAGTTTACTGAAATCGCCCAGGTGAATATCGCTTACGTCCTCCTTGCCCAACAGCTCCAGAAACTGCGTCGGCACGAAACGATGGAAGGCCTCCGCCTTGCGTCCGATGGCCACGTTGAGTCGGTCGGTTTCATTGTGGAGGCGCACGAAGCGATTGGCCAGAATCAGGGCCAGGCTCAGGATCAACATGATAAACGCGTAGGGCACCATGTGGGGGATGTTCAATTCATTGCGACTGTCCAGAATATCCAGGGCCACGCCGGCCATGAAAATCAAAAGCCCGCCCGCCATGATCATGGCGTCGGTATCCTTCTGAAAGATGCGAATCGTGATAATCGCCAGAATGCTGACGACGTAAAACAGCCAGGAGGGCTGGAGCAAAGAGCGGGTCATTTCCCACCAGAGCGCCGTATTGGAGGAGAAGATGACCACGCCCGCCACGGTGACGGGCACCAGGTGAATCGCCAGCATGGCTCGATCCCACCAGCGCGTAAAACGCGGCGCCGGCAGATTGCGAAAGTAGGCGCGAATAAAATGATAGAGCAGCGGGGCCAGCGCGCACAGCGCCAGGTATTCGATGCGCTTGAAGGTTTGAAAATCCAGATCCAGTTCGTATTTGATCTGCGTACGCATGAACTGGTAGACAATGAGGACGAGCAGGCAAGCAAACAAGTCGACATCAGCATCCAGTCACATTGCACTCGAACATTTCTCTTTCATCAAAGCAAGGCGGCCACGACATTGTTGGAGG
>CAZGYS010000864.1:0-2434 GCA_964530305.1 uncultured Leptospiraceae bacterium | reverse complement strand
CATGGAAACCGAGCGTTTCAAGGCGGAAGGAGCGCTGACTCTATATTCGCCCTACGTCGATGAACGCTACATCCTGACCGTCGAGGTCCTGCTGAAGGATTTTACGAAACACCAATCGGACAATGTCCTGCCCGAAGCCTGGCGCAATGCCGGCGGCGGCGATAACGCGGACGATTCCCTGCCCACGGTTTAAGGTCCCGCGCAAACACTCGCCCGGCGGCGAAGGCTTGCATGCCTTCAAAAAGTCGCGGCTACTATTCGAAATCAAAACGACCCGTTTCCGGATCGAATTGCAGTTTCTTGCGCGGTCCCGTTTCGCCTTTTGAGTCCCCCGCATCGGGGCTGGATTCAAAAGAGGATGCGGCGGGCGGTTCATAGGCCGGCGGCGATTCGTAGGAAGACGGCGCGGGCTCCGGCGCCGAGGAAGAAGCGTCGGGCGCGCCGGGCATGGAAGATACGGAGGACGACTCCGACGACTCGACCGCGGGGGGGAAACCCGCCGAATCGGGATACCCCTGGGAGTCCGGATAACCGGCCGAAGGCGGAACCACCGGCGCCTCGTTGACGGGATCGGAATCGACGCCGCCGAGTTCCGCGGTGCTGACTTTCCGCGACGACGCATTTCCAGACCCGGGTTTCGAACCGGGGGAAGTAAAGAACTGATTCAATGCATCCAGCATCTCTTCTTCCTGGCGAGACTTCTTCCCGCGTCCCGTCAGGCCGCCCGCCGCCGGTTCGGACGGCAAGCGCTCACGACCAGCCACTTTCAGACCCAATGCGAAACGCGAATACAGCAGACCGCCCAGCAGTCCGCCCAGGTGACCGGGATGCGAAATGGGCGTGGAAGTATCCCAGAAAATCAGCGCCAACGAAATCACCCCGATGGCGATGGCGATGGTGCGAGCCTTCACCGGAATAAAGAAGAAGACCTGGACGCGCGCATTGGGAAAGAAAATCGCCAGGGCGCCGAGCAAGCCCAGCAGGGCTCCGGATGCGCCGATGGTGGGATTGGTTTCCGAACTATTGAAAAACAAAACCAGCAGGGCACCGCTCAAACCGGAAATGAAATACAACCAGGTATAGCGCGCCGAACCGATGGTGCGCTCGATGATGCCTCCCAGGCTCCAAATGCCGATCATGTTTACGCCGACATGCAGAAAGCCCAGAGTACCCAGCAGGATGAACACGTTTACGGTATCCCCGCGCGCCATGGCGTGGGCGGCTTGCTCGACGAAGCCGTGCAGAAACATACTGGTCAGCGGCTGCCAGACGCGACCTTCCCAGAAGTCATGGGGCACCAGTCCGAAGGTCTGGTAGATGTCGGTGATTCGCGCGGCCGGTTCGGCGGCGAATAGAACGATTCCGTACAGAAAGAAGTGAATGGCGAAATTAACCGCGACGATGAACTTCGTCACGGGCGCGTTATCTCGGGTGGGCATTGCTCGGCAAGGTTTTCAAGCGGGAAAGGGGCCGGCAAGGATGATTCCCGCCGGGCCCCGAAATTCCCGGGCGCTCCATTCAGAGAATGATGTGGGAGCAGGATTAAAGGACGTTCTTGAGTTTGTCCTCAACCTTCTCCGCGCCTCTGAAAAAGCCGTCCAGACGCGAACGCATTTGAATGGCCGTATCGGTCTGCTGCTCTTCGCCCTTCCAGACCAGTTCATACCAGCGGATCAACAGGCGAGCCAGTTGAAAACGCACGTTTCTTTCTATTATGTGGGCTGCTCCAATGGATGCATTCAGCGCATCCAACGCATAATTTTTTTGTTCCATGGCAACCTTCTCTTCACTCGGTGGTTTATTCACGCGCTTTCGCGCGTGCTGCCGTTTGTCCCGCCCCATGCAAACAGTTCAGTCCGCATGAAGCATTGAACAAGAAACATAGTGCACCGCAAAAAATCAAGCACTTCCTACCTGCTATACATGTGTTTTGTGTTAAAATCTTTAATGAGGCACGTATTTATACCTGTTTTTTCAGGTACAAGACGCAGCCACTAGTGAAAATTCGCCAGACGCACGGGGAGTCGCTTGCGCCCCCAATCGCCCGGAGGGCCGTGGAAGACCCCCGCGCAGGCGACACCGCATTTTGCGCAATGACCCGCGTCATCCAGCCGGTATTCGGAGAGTTGGTACCAATCGCGATTGATCAGCCGCTCGCCGCAGGCATGGCAATAGGTGCTCTGGCCCGCGGCGTCGTGAACATTGCCCATGTAGCAATGGCGCAGTCCGTTTTTCAGGGCGATTTCCCGGGCGCGCGAAAGCACCGCGGGCGACGTGTTCGGCTTATCCCGCATCTTGAAATCGGGATGAAAGGCCGTGAAATGCAGCGGCACGTCCGGACCCAGGTGCTCCATAATCCAGCCGGTCATTGCGTCAATCTCGGCGGGTGAATCGTTTTCGCCGGGGATCAGCAGGTTGGTAATTTCAAACCAGG
>CAZGYS010000863.1:0-2439 GCA_964530305.1 uncultured Leptospiraceae bacterium | reverse complement strand
TTGGAGAGCGGGTTCAATTCCAAGTCGGCGTTCAACCTGGTCTTCAAGAAGATAACCGGGACGACGCCAAGCCGGTGGCGCAAGGAAAACGCCCGGCCCGGTGAGATTCAATCCGCCTGAAATTTCCCCGAATCATGGTCCAACCCTCTGGGGACGGTCGATGGACGGGTGAAACGGCCTTATGCTTCATCCATCTTGAAATGAAGAGGTGAAGAAATGAGAGTCGGAAATCTTTTTTCCGTGTCGGGACTGATGGGCGCGTTTCTTTTCGCGGGGAATCTGGCCGCGAGCGATATTACCGTATCAGGCGATTTTAATCAGCCGATCATATTCGGCGGCGGCAACCTGGGGGTAACCCTCAAGACGAAAAAACTGGTGTTTGAATATTCCCACGGTTGGGCCCTGCAACTGGATCGACTCAAGTCGTCCTTGCCGGAACGAACTCAGCGGCAGGATTTGAAGGTCTACATGCCGTATTCCACGGGCCTGGGCGTCGGATGGCGGCTGACTCGTTTCCTGGATATTCGCCTGGAGTTCAAGGAGCATGCATATCGAGTAACCCATCCCGACAATGCCCTGGATTACGCCTTCGTGAATAACGCCGCCCAGCGTTCGACCCTGGCGCTGGAGAATCTGGCGCCGGAGAGTTATCTTCTGGCGGCGAGCCTGGGAGCGGTCGGCGGCGCGCCGAGTTTGGAGCAGCTGGCGACGCAATTCGCCATGGCGCGCGTCGTCTTCAACGCCCCGGACGCGCTCTTTCTGAACTCGACCGCGAAATATCGCACGCGTTCGGTCGGCCTGGGATTATACTACCAATGGTACCTGGGCGGCGGCGATACGGGGTGGATGATCGAACCCAATCTGAAGTTCTGGCCCGTGGTCTGGTCGTCCCTGAAGAATGATAAGACCATATTCATCAATCGCTTCGGCCTGGTGGACGTGCATCGTCGAGAAGACATCGGCCTGGTGGCCAATGTTACTCTGGGCTATACCTGGAAACTGTAACGCAGGCGGGCTACTTGCCGCGTAAACGAAACGCGCCGGTCCAGTTTTCGGGAGGAGGCGATTCCAGGAAGTTCGCGCAGCGACCGCCGTAGATGCGGGGCAGGGGGTCTTCGGGGTCCAGTTCGTGGGCTCGGGCGAAAATTTCACCCGCTTCCTTGAAGCGGCGTTCATAATAGGCGGCGCGGCCGTCGCGGATCAGCGGGGACGTTTTTTCCTTGAGTTCTCGAACGGAGTCCGCGTCTCCCTGGTAGACGTCGTAGATTGTAATGGGCTCCTGTTTGCCCTTGAGCAGGACGATGTCGGTTTCGCGCATTGCGAAATCATCGGGATTGTCCAGATTATCACGGGTCTCCCGGGAGATCAAAACGCGCGCGCCGTAATTGCGCGAAAGACTCTCCAGGCGCGCGGCGATGTTCACCGCGTCTCCGATGACGGTGGTGTCTACCCGGGTTTCACTGCCCACGGTACCCATGATGAGCTTGCCGGTATTGATACCTATGCCGAATTCCGCTCCGGCTCGGACACCCGTTTCGCCGCGGCCGTTACTTCCCGCGGTTTCGCGCACGGCGATTTCCATGTCCAGCGCCGCCCGCAGGGCGCTGTCCGCCGAGCTTCGGCTCGCCGGATGTCCATTGCCGTTGCCTGAATCGCGATGCTCGGAGAACAGCGCTAGAATCGCGTCGCCCATGTACTTGTCCACGAATCCCTGGTGCTTCTCAATGGCGGGTTCCATGGACTGAAGGTATTCGTTGAGGTAATGAAACGTTCGATCCGGTCCCTGTTGTTCGGCCAGGCGGGTGAAGGAATGCATGTCGCAGAACAGAACGCTCATGCGATACAGCGCGCTGTCCCCGGCGCGAATATCCAGCGCGGACTCCTTGCCCAGGTGTTCCAGGAATTGGGTCGGCACGAAACGGTGAAAGGCGTCTTTCTGTTTGCTGAGCTCGACGTTCAATCGCTCCGACTCATTGTGCACGCGCAGGAAGCGTCGCGCCAGGATTCCGATCATCGCCAGGATGCAGACCAGAAATCCGTACTTAATGGTGGAAATGCCGGTCTGAAAGAGGTGATCATCCACGGTATCCCAGATGCCCGTCACCACCAGGATCAAAACCGAAAGGCCTATGCGTCGGGAGTCTCTTTCGCGGCGAACCAGAATCAAAATCATAAAGGCCGCGCCGAAGAGAATCTTGGGAATCAAGGTTAGTTGAAACAAAAACAGCAAAACCTCGCTATAGGCGAAAGGGCCGACCAGTTGACCCAGCATGAAAAGCGCGCCCGCGCCGGCGGAAAGCAGGACGCCCAGGTTCGGTCGTCGACCGGGATAAAAATAATAGTGAATGAACAGCATGAAGGAGGGCACGAGTCCCTCTTGTGCCTCATACTTCAGGCGATTGATCCAGGTGGAATCGGTGAAGAATTCCTGAACGTGTT